>JALRLM010000005.1 GCA_023254435.1 Hydrocarboniphaga sp. | reverse complement strand
CGCAGCGCATCGAGCTGGAACGGGTCGAATTCGGTGGCGCGCGCGTTGTATTCCTTGCGCAGCGGATGGCCTTCCCAGGTCGGCGGCAGCAGGATGCGCCGCAGGTGCGGATGGCCTTCGAAGACGATGCCGAACATGTCCCAGACTTCGCGCTCATACCAGTTGGCATTCGCGTAGATGGGGACGATGGTCTTGAGCTTGGGATACTCGCCGGTCAGTGCGACCTTGAGGCGAATGTCCGCATTGCGATCGATCGACAGCAGCTGGTACACGACCGTGAAATCCGCCGGCGGCAGGCCCGCGCGATGCTTGCGCAGGCGCTCGTCCACGGCCGTGAGGTCGTACAGCATCTTGTAGGGGCGGCTGATCTCGTTCTTGAGGTAGCGCAGCACCTCGTGCAGGCGATCGGCCGGCAGCCACAGCGTGGGCATGCCGTCGACGGTCTTCTGCACCGTGAAGACGTTTTCGCCGAAGCGCGTGATCAGATCACGCACGATCTCCGGCAGGATCTCGGGGGTTCCGTCGGCCATGTCTCTCTCTTAGAGCGAGTCGGGCGAACGCAGAATGGTCTGCGCCTGGCGCTCGGCATGCTTGCGATCGCGCTCGGCCGGCATCTGGGCCTTGTAGATGCCCTGGTCGCCGACGACCCAGGACAGCGGACGCTGCTCCTTGCCGATGGAGTCCTGCAGCATCATCAGGCCCTGCAGGAAGGCCTCCGGACGCGGCGGGCAGCCCGGCACGTAGAGGTCCACCGGCAGGAACTTGTCGACGCCCTGCACCACCGAATAGATGTCGTACATGCCGCCGGAGTTGGCGCAGGAGCCCATCGAGATGACCCACCGCGGGTCCAGCAGCTGCTCGTAGAGGCGCTGCACGACAGGCGCCATCTTCATGAAGCAGGTGCCGGCGATGACCATGAGGTCGGCCTGGCGCGGCGTGGCGCGGATGACTTCGGAGCCAAAGCGCGCCATGTCATGCACCGAGGTGAAGGCCGTGGCCATTTCCACGTAGCAGCACGACAGGCCGAAGTTGTACGGCCAGATCGAGTTCTTGCGACCCCAGTTGACCATGTCCGAGAGCTTGGCCGTGAAGACGTTACGGCGCACCTGCTCTTCGGTGAACGTGTCGCCGACCTGCGGCTTGGCCTCCTTGGTCATCTCCGGATTGAGCGGAGAAAACCCGGTGGGACGATTCGGGTCTAGGCGAGTGAGCTTGTATTCCATGCTGGCCTCAGGCTGGCGTTGGCGCTTGGTCAGCGCGCGTCAGGCGCAACGGTCGGGGTGGGAAGGCCGTCCTTGGGAGGGCGATTGGGATTGAGCCGCCGGCGATAAGCCGGAGCCCAATCGAGCGCACCGATGCGGGCCAGGTAAATCAGGCTCGCGACGAGGATGAAGATGAAGACGGCGGCCTCGACGAAACCGGTCCAGCCGGCTTCTCGCACCGAGATCGCCCACGAGTAGAGGAACAGGGCTTCGACGTCGAAGATGACGAAGAACACCGCCACCAGATAGAACTTGGCCGACAGGCGCAGCTTTTCGGGCGAAGCCGAAACGACACCGGATTCGAAGGGTTCGTTGCGGGCTCGTGCCCCGCTGCGGCCGCCCAGTAGCGCGGACAGACCGAGCATCAGGGCACAAAGGCCGAACGCGGCCACGATATAAAATGCGGTCGACCAGAACTCTGGCGATGTTGTCATCGGCAAACGCCTCTCTGCTTCTAGCGAAAGCAGCGACTTTGCTGCTCCCTAGCTCGGCCTTCGGGTTTATTGGAGCCCGATAAGCACCGGCTTAACTCCCTGAGGGTCTCAATGATCGGCGACGCGATCTATCGACCTGCCTGGTACACGGACGGGCGCCGCGAATCCCAAGGAGTATATCGCGAGCCTCGCCGGATGGGCGTCAAAATTTTTTGGATGATCGACCATCGCCCACGCTGATGTTCGCTAAAAACCCGGCATCGTCGGGCAACGTCTGGCCATCCGAAATCGAAACGCGGAATTTCCAAGCCATTGGACCCATCGGGCGTGATCGGTCATGTCGATTGTTCCACGAAGGCGCGAACGAAGTGCTCCACGCCCGAGGCCAGGCCCTCGAGGTCGTAGCCGCCTTCGAGCAGCGCCAGCACGCGCCCCGGGCAGTGGCGGTCGGCCATTTCGCGGATGCGCTCGCCGATCCAGGCGTAGTCGCCATCGTCGAAATCGAGGCCGGCCAGCGGATCACGCCAATGGGCGTCGAAGCCGGCCGACACCACGATGAGCTCGGGGGCGAAGGCCTCCAGCGCCGGCAGCCAGTGGGCCTCGACGGCGGCGCGAAACGCCGCTCCCCGGCATCCGGGCGGCAGCGGCACGTCGATCAGGGAATGGGCTTCGGCATCGTGCTGCCAGTAGGGGTAGAGCGGATCCTGGTAGGTATTGAGCACCCGGACACGGGGCTCGTGCCGGAAGATCGCCGAACTGCCGTTGCCGTAGTGCACGTCGAAATCGAGCAGCGCGACGCGCTGCAGCCCGGCCTCCAGCGCCGCGGCCACGGCGACCGCGGCACTGTTGAACAGGCAGAAGCCCATGGCCCGCCCTCGTTCGGCGTGATGCCCCGGCGGGCGCACGGCGCAGAACACGAAGCCGGCGCGGCCGGACAACAGTTCGTCGAGCCCGGCCAGCCCGGCGCCGGCGGCGCGCAACGCGGCGGCGGCCGAATGCTCGTTCATAGCGGTATCGGCATCGAGCCGGCGCAGGCCATAGACGGGTTCGTCGAGCACATGCTCCACTAGATCGCGGCTGTGAACACGCAGCAGCGCCTCGCGGGCCGCCAGCGGAGCCTCGACGCTGCGCAGCCGGACACCGAGCCCGCTGCTCTCCAGATGCTGCCGCAGGGCCTGCAGGCGCGCCGGGCTCTCGGGATGCCCACCTCCCATGTCGTGGCGCTCGCAATCGGGGTGCGTGATCCAGCAGGCCGGTTGGTCCCGGCTCACCGTCTTGCCCATGGTCTCCTCCATCGCCTTGGCGGTGATCTACCTTATCGGGCCGAGGGGACGCCTGCATCCACGGCCCGGCTGGGGCACCATGGCGGCTTTCCGGATCTGATTGCCCCGACCGACGATGGCCGCCCCCGCCGAGCCCTACGACCGCAGCGTGCGCCGCATTCTCTGGCTCACGCTGAGCCTCAACCTGGCGGTCTGCGGCATCAAGCTCGCGGTGGGTTTCGCCAGCGGCTCGCTGGCCGTGCTGGCCGACGCCGCGCACAGCCTGACCGACAGCCTCAATAACGTCATGGGCCTGGTCGTGATGCGCTGGTCCTCTCCCCCGCCCGATCGCGAGCATCCCTACGGCCACCTGAAGTTCGAGGCCCTCGGCGCGCTGGGCATCGCGGCGATGCTGGGCATCGCCTGCTTCGAGGTGGTCAAGTCAGCGATTGAACGCCTGCTGTCGCCCGCCGCCGACCCGGTGCGGATGAGCGCGCTGTCGCTGGGCCTGCTGTGCCTGGTGCTGGCCGTGAACGTCTTCGTCGCGCTGTACGAACGTGCCGCAGCCAAGCGCCTTCGCAGCCAGTTGCTGCTGGCCGACGCCCAGCAGACCTTCGGCGACATCTGGGTGACGCTGGGCGTCATCGCCGGTGCCGCCGGGCTCTGGCTGACCGGCTGGTGGTGGATCGACGTCGCACTGGCGATTCCGGTGGCGCTGGCCGTGCTCGTCAGCGGCTGGACGGTACTGCGCAGTAACGTGCCCTGGCTGGTCGACGCCAGCGCGATTCAGCCGCAGGAGATCCAGGCGCTGGCGATGGCAGTGCCCGGCGTCGTCGACTGCCATGCCATCCACTCGCGCGGACTGCTGGGTCGGCAGGTGTTCGTCGAAATGCACCTGACCACCCGCACCAACGACCTCGACTCGGCGCATCGCATCACCGAGGAGATCGAACGCCGGCTGGAGGAGCGCTACGGCCCGGTGCAGGCCACCATCCACGTCGAGCCGGCCCGCTACGCCGAACATCGACCGGCCTGAGCCGGACGCGACTTCATCCGGCCGCCATCTGCGCTCGTTAAGCTGGATGATCGAATTCGTCTGGGTCCAGCCTTCCATGCCAGTCCCCAAGCACCTCCGGCGCCGTGCGCGCCGGGGCCTGTCGCGCCGTGAAATCCTGCAATCGAGCTTCGCGGGCCTGGGCCTGCTGGGGATCGGCGGCGGTCTGGTGGGCTGCGGCAGCAGCGGCACACGCAGCCGCGGCGACGGCGGCAGCTCGCCGGCACGCGGGGCGCTGGACTTCCCCGACCTCGACACCACGCCCGACGAAAACGGCCTGCTGATCCCCAGGGGCTTCAAGAGCCGCGTCATCGCGCAGGCCAACCAGGTCGTGGGCGCCACCGGCTTCGTCTGGCACACCGATCCCGATGGCGCAGCCGTATTTGCCGCGCCCGACGGCGGCTGGGTCTATGCGAGCAATCGCGAGTTCCTGCCTGGCGGCGTCGATGCGATCCGCTTCGATGCCAGCGGCGAGATCGTCTCGGCCTACAACATCCTGCCGGGCCTGCTCACTCGGCTGAACTGCGGCGGCGGCATCACGCCCTGGGGCACCTGGCTGTCGGGCGAGGAATACGATCTGGGTGTGGTCTGGGAGTGCGATCCGTTCGACACCACCGGCACCCGCGTTACGCGCTGGAGCGGGTTGGGCAGCTTCTACCACGAGGCCGTGGCCATCGACCCCGCCACGAATGTCTTCTACGAGACCGAAGACCGCCCCGACGGGCGCTTCTATCGTTTCATCCCCGACGCGCCGAACGTCGGCGGCCGGCCCGGCGAAACCGGCAGGCTGCAGGCGATGCGCGTGCTCACCGACGAGACCATCAATGCCGAGGGCGCACGCGGCCCCTGGCGGGTGGACTGGCTCGACATTCCCAACCCCAATCCGGGCCTGATCGGCACCGTGCTGCAGCAGCAGACGCGCTATCAGGTGCCCGAAACCACCGCTTTCGACGGCGGCGAAGGCATCTGGTACCAGGCCGGCGTGGTCTATTTCACGACCAAGGGCGATCGCCGCGTGTGGGCACTCGACATCGCCGCGCAAACCGTCGAAGTGCTTTACGACGACGCTTTCCACCAGCCCAATCCCATCCTCGATTCGGTCGACAACGTGGTGATGACGCCGGGCGGCGATCTGATCGTGGTCGAGGACAAGAGCGAAGCCAACCAGCAGGCCGTCGCCATTCGCGCCGACGGTAGCATCGCGGCGATGATCCAGCTGGTAGGGCACGAGGGCTCCGAAGTCACCGGCCCCGCGTTCTCGCCCGATGGCCGCTTCTTCTACTTCAGTTCGCAGCGCGGCCCCGGCGATGGCAACAGCGTGGGCACGGCCGGCATCACCTATGCCGTGGAAGGTCCCTGGTTCAGCGTCTGAGGCCTTATGCCGCCGATCGATCGTCGCGACTTTCTCAAAGCCGCGGCCGCACTGGGCACCGCGCCGCTGTCGCAGGCCTTGAGCGGCTGCGCCGGCGGCCAGTCGCCCGCCACACCGCAGGACGGCGACCCGGATGATCCCGCCACGCCGGGCGGCAACCTGAGCGAGGCGCCCGGCTTCGACTTCCCGTTGGTGCTCGATCTGCCATTTGCGCACGGCGTGGCCAGCGGCGATCCGCTGCGCGATCGCGTGATCATCTGGACCCGCATCACCGAGACCACGCCGTCGAGCGATCGCGTCACGGTGCGCTGGGAAGTTTCGACGACGCCGGATTTCGCGAGCATCGTGCGCAGCGGCTTGCAGCAGGCCATCGCCGACCGCGACTGGACCGTCAAGGTCGATGTCACCGGCCTGCAGCCCGCAACGACGTATTACTACCGATTCCAGGCCTTCGGCCGGCGCTCCATCGTCGGCCGCACGCGCACGGCGCCGGATGCCGCGGTCGACTCGATCCGCCTCGCCGTGCTGGCCTGTTCGAGCTACTGGTCCAGCCACTGGAGCGGGCTGGCGCACATCGCCGATCGCGATGACCTGGACCTGGTCCTGCACTGCGGCGACTACATCTACGACTTCGTCGACGAGGACGAAACCGTCCGCGCTCGACGCGATCGCGCCGACACCGCCGATATCGACTATCGCGACTGGCTCGACCTGGCCGAACTGCGCCGTCGTTACGCCCTGTGGCGCAGCGATCCGTCATTGATGCGCGCGCATCAGCAGCATCCCTGGTTCATCGTCTGGGACAACCACGACATCGACGAAGGCTACGGCAACGAACTGCCGACGCCGTTCGACGACCAGAGCGGCAATACCACGCTGCTCGACACCACGCGCGCGTTCTGGGAGTGGACGCCATCACGCCCGCTCAGGCGCCACGGCTCCGGCGAATTTCTGCTGATCGACGACGGACGCTATCCCGAACCCGAAGATCCGCGACTGCTGTGGCGCCGCCTGCCCTACGGTCCGCTGCTCGACGTATTCGGCATCGATACGCAGATCGGCCTGCCGGGACACGGCCTGCCGACGGACTCGAGCCATCTGGCCGAAGGCACGAGCCTGCTCGGACGCGCTCAGTTCGAGTGGCTCACGCAATCGATGCTGGCCTCGTCGCAAGCCGGCGTCACCTGGCGACTCGTCAATAACCAGGCCTGGATCGCGCCCGCCGACATTCCCGATCTCGTCGACGGCATCGCCACGCCCAAGCTCGGCCTGAGTCGCTGGAGCGATTACGCACATGAGCGCGCCGCGCTGTTCGGTTTTCTGCGCGGAGACAATGCGAGCGCGCAGCGCGTGCGCAACAACGTCATCGTCTCGGGGGACGCACACGGCAACCTCGGCTCCGATCTGATCGAAGACAGCGCACTGCTCGGCGACTACCTGCCCGGCCTGCCGGTGCCCAACCCGCGCACCGGCTCCACCGCGATCAACACACCCGCCGGCTATGGACGTCTCGGCACCGGCAGCCTCGACGCCCTGACGACGCGTGGCGCGTCGGTGGGCGTGGAGTTCGCGCCGAGCTCCATGGGTCGCGGCGGTGCCGACGAACTCGTCGCCAATGCCCTGTCCGTCGCCCCCGACTCGGCCGCCGCCGTGCTCGGTGCGCGTGCGATCGAACTGGCGCTGATCGGCGGCAACAAGAACGTGCAGTTCATCGAATGGGTCGATCACGGCTACGGCATCGTCGATCTGAACGCCGAACGCGCGATCTTCGAATACTGGTGGCAGGACAAGCTCACGCCCGATGCGCCCGACGTACTGGGTCGGCAGATGGTGAGCTGGGCAGCGGCCGACGACAGCAGCCTGATCGCACGATTCCAGGATCAGCTCGACGACGGTGCCGCGCATGGCCTGCCGTTCGCCGCCACCCGCGGCACGCGCAGCGCCAACCCGGCACCGCTGGATCAGCCGCCCAGGCCGCGCTGAGCACGACGCCGCAAAGCCTCTTGCCTTGACGGACGACGGATCAGGGCGCCGGAACAGGCGCGTCGGCAATAGGCTGCGTGGCCGCACTTTCGCTAACGAGACGCGCGATTCCACTGGCGACCGAGAAGGCGCGATCGAGCGATTGCTCGTCGCTACGCTGCGACACCATCGGCACCATCCAGAACTCCGCCTGCAGGCGCTCGCGCGTAATGTCGAGCAGCAGATAGCCGTTGTGGATGTTCTCGTAGTACTTCAGATGCGGGTTGCTGATGCGCAGCAACTGCTCGGCGTTGGTGGCCAGACCGTCGAGCAACGAGCTCAGGCCGCCGCCACTGTCCGGATCACCGCGCGAGGTGATCGAAGTGGTGACGAACTCCACCGCCACCGCGCCTTCACCCGTCAAGGCGTTATAGCCGGGACCGTTGGGATCGGGCGTCACCTCGAAGGCATAGGCCTCGTGCGCATCGCCGGTCAGAAAGACGAGGTTCTCCCGTCCCTGCAACGACGCCAGCAGACGATCGCGCGCGGGCTGATAGCCGTCCCACTTGTCCGCCGACAGGTAAAGCCCGCCGCCGTTGAGCTCCCGAGGCCCGCCCAGCAGCTTGAGCGGCGAGAAGTAGACCTGGTTGCCGATCAGTTGCCAGCGCGCGTCGCGATCCGGAAGGCTTTCGACGAACCAGGATTCCTGCGCCTCGCCCAGCAACTGCCGGCTCGGCGCGACGTAGTCACCTGTCTGCGTAAAGACCGGAACCGTGTCCTGGAACAGCGTGTTGGGTGGCAACTGCTCGTCGCGGCCGATGTGGCGGGTATCGAGCATGGTCAGATCCACGAGATCGCCGAAACGGAAGGCACGATAGACGCGCAGCGGATCGTTCGCATCGGGCAGACGGATCGGCAGCCACTCGAACGCCGCCTGCACCGCCGCCTTGCGGCGCTCGACGTAATCGCCCAGCGCTGGATCGTGACTCTGCGCGCCATCCTTCCATGCGTTGTTGCAGATCTCGTGGTCGTCCCATACCCAGATCATCGGGTGCTGGCGATGCAGCTCCTGCAGATCTTCGTCGGCCCGATACTGTGCATAGCGCTGGCGGTAGTCAGCCAGCGACACGATCTCATGCGCAGGTTCATGCGGCCGCACACGCTCCTGATCGCCGTTCTCGTAGATGTAGTCGCCCAGGTGGACGACGGCCTGCAGGTCGGCACGCTCGGCGACACGGCGATAGGCGTGAAAGTATCCGGCGACATAGTTCGAGCAGGTGACGAAAGCCAGCCGCAGATGCTCGACACTCACGCCGGCAGCGGGTGCCGTGCGTGTGCGCCCGATCGCGGAGTCGCCCGATGCCGAACGAAAGCGATAGTAATAGACAGTGTCGGCCGACAGCCCTTCGACATCGATCTTGATCGTGAAGTCCTGTACCGCGAGGGCCACGACAGACAAACGCCGCAGCGGCGCAGAGAACGTCGGCTCGACCGCAATCTCGCAAAGCACACGCGCCTGTTGCTCCCCCGCCGCTGGCAGTGCACGAGTCCACAGAATCACCGCGTCGGATAGCGGATCTCCACTGGCAACGCCATGATCGAAACTGGCGGCATCGATCGGCGTCGGCTGTCCGGCATCCTGCGAGGCCTCACCGTCGCCATTTGCACAGGACTGCAGCAACGGCAACAGGCCGGCCGCAGCCGCCAGCACGAACTCGCGTCGGGAAAGAGGCGGCATCGCGCACCACCGCAGGAATGAGGTCGCGCAGTATGCGAACGCCGGATCACAGTTCGGTTACAGACCCGAAAACCCCACACAACAGAAAGCCCCGGTCTGGCCGGGGCTTTCGTCTCTACATCAGCGAATCAGAACAGCGGCGCAATCACGGGGTAAGCCACCTCGAGCGCGCGATCGTTGCCCTGCGCAGACAGGTAGTAGCTGTTGACCGAGTCACCGGAATCACGCCACCCGCCAGTCGCACTGCCATAGTTGGTGAACGCGGCATCCATGTCGACATAAGCGACATCGAGTGACTTCACATAGGTCGACATCTCACGCCGCACCGACTCCTGCGCGGCCGTGAGTCCCGGAACCGGGAATGGCGTCACCAGCACCGGCGTCGTCCCGAGCGCCTCGCAACGCTCGATGAACTCCTGCACGCGCTGCTTGCGCAGATCGTTGCCTGAAGAAGAATAACGATCGGAGTCGTTGAACGACCAGACTTCGTACATCGCCGCCTTTGGTTTGTGCTCGTTGAGGCCGATCACCAGGTTCTCCAGGGCCTGCTGTGTCGTCAGAACCGGGTTGGCATAGTTCGCCAAATAAGCTGCGGTGCCCTCCTGATTCATCCGGCGCGCCAGACGTGCCGCGAACCCACCCTGCCAAGCACTACCCGTGTCGTAGGCGCCCTGGGAGATCGTTCCCCCGACTACCAAGGTCGAAACGAGTTCTTCGCTGGTAATCTGAAACGACGCCGCCGGTCCATTGTTGGTATTCGCAGCGCTGGCCATGGCGGGCGGCGCAGGTGACGCATACACTCCGTCTACATCTTTGAAATAGGCGACAAACAGACCATCGGAGGCCATCGTCGGAGCCGTGCTCGCCATGGTCTGGGCAAATGTTCCGCTGCTGTCCTTGTACCACTCACGCAGCATCACGAAAGCACCCTTGGATCCATCAGCTTTTGGCGCCGATGCGATGTTCAGCACGTCAGTGTCAACGTAGCCCGGAACCACCTTCTGCCCAGATGAATAACTGGCTGCGGGAATGGTGATCAAAGATGAACCATCAACGGTCAAGGGCTTCCATGTCGCGTCACCTCCGCTCGGCGTCATCTGCTTGTCCTGAGCCGTGTCGGTCACCGCCACTATCGCCTTCACCATCGTCATCGGAGTCGGCTGTGCGTTAAACAGGCGAACTCTCAAGGATTTGAAGGAACTGGGCAGGTCCACGCTCATGTGGAACGTGTATTCAGTAGCCGGCGAAGGAAAAGGCCGTCCATTGACCTTCGCACCTGCGCTGTACTCCTGCACCACCGGCGGCTCTTCAGGAGGCATCGGGATCGATTCGTCCCCGTCTAACAGCTCCTCGATGATCGGCAGCGCCACCGACTCGGCATAGTCATAACCAACAGCAGTCAGATGCGTCTGATCCGAGGTGTAGCTCTGGTTGATCCAGCCGCCCGTGCTCGAGCTGTAGTTGGTGAATGCAGCATCGAAGTCGATGACCGCGACACCCATCGATTTCGCGTAGTCCGACATGTCGCGGCGAATCGCCTCCTGCTGCGCCGTCGCGCCCGAAACCGGGAACGGAGTCACCAGCACTGGAATCGCGGCACGCGCCGCGCATTCGGCGAGGAAGCGCTGCACGCGATCCTTGCGCAGCGTGTTGCCCTGTTCGGTGAACTTGTCGGCATCGTTGGGAGACCACACGGCGTAGGCCGCAATCCTGGCGTCGTGCTCGTAGAGCGCGTTCACCACGTTCTCGATCGAGTATTCCGTCGTCAGGCTCTGGTGGCCGTAGTTGGCCAGGGAGACCCGGCGTCCTTCGCTGCGCAGGTCTTTCCACACGCGGCCCAGATAACCGTGCTTCCAGGGCGCACCCGTGTCCGATGTGCCCTGCATGATCGAGTCGCCACCGCCGACGATGGTGTCGGCCTTGCCTGGAACGGTGAAGTGAAACGACACCGAGGGGCCGCTCGACTGGGCACCGTTGTCGGGCAGCGAACTTACCGGCACCGTCGCGGCGACACCGTTGTTGTTCTGGCGGAACGTCTGATAGAGCCCCGCCGACGCCATCGTCGACGCCGTGGACGCGGAAGTCTGATTGACCGTGCCGGTGTTATCGTTCCAGTACTCGCGGAACATGATGAAAGCACCGCTCTCACCATTGGCCTTGACGATCGACTGCAGAGGAATCGGATCGGAGTCGACGTAACTCGGAATGATCTGATTGCCCGACGAATACGTTGCCGCCGGAATCGTGATCACGGTCGCGCCGTTGACGGTCACCTGCTGCCAGGTCTTGTCGCCACCACTCGGCGTGGTCTGCTTGTCTTCCGCCGTCGCCGTCGACGCGATCACGGCCTTGACCGTCGTCATCGGCGTATTCGCGGCATTGAAGAAACGAATACGCACCGAAGAGAACTCAGTCGGCACATCGACGTTCATGTGCCAGGTGTTGTTCTTGCCCGTCGATGTCACGGGCCGACCATTGATCTTCAGTCCGATGACTGAAGTCTCCGCGTCCTGCGCCCATACATTTGACGCGCAGAACAGAATTCCTGCTGCGAATGCCACCCAACGATTGAACATGCTCTTCCCCAATCCGGCCCCCACAGGCCGTTACTCAACGCTCCGCTTCGCATCAGACGAGGGAGCCACAGCACGGGCGCATCCGCATGGGATCACGCGCCGCACAACCAAGCGGTATGCCTGCCATTTGCCGGATTCATGCCACACGCGACAGCCTGTCCGAGCTCTGCAGTAGGAGATCGACCCTAAGCAGCAAGGGGATAATCCTCAGCGAGCACGTCGCGAATGAAGCAGATCGGCGCAACCCGCGTTGCGCGACTCGACAGCAGCAGAGCAGAAAACAAATGAAGGATCGTTGTGAAACTTATCTCCGATCCTGTTGCAGTTGAGCGTTTTCGGCGGACGGACGGCGGGTTTACGTCGATAGGAGAAAAACCCTACGCCGTTCGACCGGAAATCGTCGAACTTCACGCGCTCGATACCTGCAGCTCCCGCATGCGCTGCGCAGTACGCAGCGCATGCGGGGCTTTGCTGGCTTACTTCTTCGACGGCACCGCGTCGAGACCACGACGCTCGAGCAGCGGCTTGATCTGCGGATCGCGACCACGGAAGTCGCGATACAGATCCATCGCCTCGACCGAGCCACCGCGCGACAGCAGATGATCGGCGAACCACTGGCCGTTCTCGCGCTTGAATCCGCCCTTCTGCTTGAACCATTCCACCGTGTCGGCGTCGAGCACCTCGCTCCAGATATAGGAGTAGTAGCCCGCCGAGTAGCCGCCCGAGAACACGTGTGAGAAATAGGTCGTGCGATAGCGCGGCGGTACCAGAGCGTAGTCGACGCCGGCGCGCACCAGCGAGGCCTTCTCGAAGGCCAGCACGTCGCTGATGTGGGCCTGCCCGGCCGGCAGCTGGTGCCAGGCCTGGTCGAGCAGCGTCGCCGCCAGATACTCGGTTGTCGCGTAGCCCTGGTTGAACTTGTCGGTGGCCTTGATCTTGTCGACCAGCGCCTGCGGCATCGGCTCGCCGGTCTTGTAGTGCCTGGCGTAATGCGCGAGCACTTCGGGCCAGGTCGCCCACATCTCGTGGACCTGGGACGGGAATTCGACGAAGTCGCGTGGCACGTTGGTACCCGAGAACATCGGGTACTTCACGTTCGACAGCAGGCCGTGGATGGCGTGGCCGAACTCGTGAAATGCGGTCGTCACCTCGTCAGCCGTCAGCAGCACGGGTTCGCCGGCCGGCGGCTTCGGAATGTTCAGATGGTTGGCGACCACGGGCTTGTAGCCGAACAGGTCCGACTGATCGACGTAGGAATTCATCCAGGCACCGCCGCGCTTGGAATCGCGCTTGAACGGATCGAAGATGAAGATGCCGATGGCCGAACCGTCCTTGAACACTTCGAACACGCGCGTGTCGGGGTGGTACTTGGGCAGATCGTTGCGTTCCTTGAACGTCAGGCCGTACAGGCCCTGCGCCATGTAGAACACACCATTCTCGAGCACGTTGTTGAGTTCGAAATAAGGCTTGGTCGCCGACTCGTCGAAGTCGTAGCGCTGCTTGCGCACGGCTTCGGCGACATAGGCCCAGTCCCAGGCCGCCAGCTTGTAGCCCGCTTTCTGCTGGTCGAGCAGCTTCTGCATGTCGGCCGCTTCCTTGCGCGCATTGGCGACCGCGGCCGGGGCGAGCTGGGCGAGCAGCTTGTTGACCGCGTCGGTGGTCTTGGCAGTGGCATCTTCGAGCTGGTATGCCGCGTGGTTGGCGTAGCCCAGCAGGGCCGCGCGCTGCGCACGCAGTTCGACGATGCTGGCGACGACCTCGCGGTTGTCGTTGGCGCCGCCGTGGCTGCTGCGTTCGATCGAGGCCTTGTACAGGCGCTCGCGCACGCTGCGGTTCTTGAGCTGGGCCAGCGCCGGCTGACCGCTGGTGTTCTGCAGGCTCAGCAGGAACTTGCCGTCGAGGCCACGCGCCTTGGCCGCTTCGCGCGCACCGGCGATGGCACCGGGCTCCAGGCCGTCGAGTTCGGCCTCGCTGTCGACGACGATAGCGGACTCGTTGGTCTCCTTGAGCAGGTTCTGCTGGAACTGCGTATTGAGCGTGGCGAGCTTCTCGTTGAAGGCGCGCAGCTTGTCCTTGTCGGCGTCCGACAGCTGGGCGCCGGCGCGCACGAAGTTGACGTAGTAGCGATCCAGCAGGCGCCGGCTCTCGGCGTCCAGGCGCAGCGTCTCGGCCTTGTCGTGCAGCGCCTTGACGCGCGCGAAGAGTTTCTCGTTGAGCACGATGGCGTCGTTGTAGGCCGACAGCCGCGGCGACATCTCGGCGTCGACCTTCTCCAGCGTGGGATTGGTGACGGTGCCGGTCAGGTTGAAGAACACCGAGGCGACGCGGGCCAGCGTCTGGCCGCTCTTCTCCATCGCGACGATGGTGTTGTCGAAGCTCGGCGCCTCGGGGTTGCCAGCGATGGCGTCGATCTCGGCACGGCCTTCCTTCATGCCCTGCTCAAAGGCCGGGACGAAGTGCTCGTCCTTGATCGTGTCGAAGTGAGGATAGTGGTAAGGCAGGTCGCTGAGCTGCAGCAGCGGATTGGCGTTCTGGGGCTTGGCCGCGTCGACGGACTTGTCCACCGATTTCTCCGCAGGGATGGAAGAAGAGCTGCCGGCGCAGGCCGTCAGGCCGAAGCAGGTCGTGACGGCGACCGCCATCAGGGCTTTTTTCATGGTCTCGTTATCAAGTCAGGGCGTGAATGACGGGCGCGCAAGCGCAGCCTCAAGCCAGAGCAGACCAGAAACCTGAGCCGGGGTTCAATTGGAAATCCCCCAGGCGCGGCAGGCGACTTCCCTACTTGCAGGATGCGATGCCTCGCGATCCTGCGCCCCGTTGGACGCGCCCCGCTATCGCAGCGACGGGCAGGCCGGCTGCGCTGCGCCCAGTGCCGTCAGGCCGGCGGCGATGTCGTCGGCCAGCGCCTGCACCGCGCGCTGGTGGCCGGCGACCAGGGCGTCGAAGCCCTTGCCGACCGGCTGCACCGAGCGGCTCGCGCAGGCCAGCGAACGCGGGCCCGACTTGAGCCGCCAGCCGGCCTCCAGCAGCGCGTAACGGCCGAGCACCGAGTCCAACCGGCCCACCTCGATCTCGACGCGCACGGGATCGGCGACCGGCGCCAGCTGTGGCGGCAGCACGGCCGCCAGACGCGCCAGCAGCGCGGCACGGAACTCGTCGGGCAACGGCGCCACCCACAGGCGGTTCTCCTCGAGCGTGAAGCGCTCGGCGCCCTGGCGCAGCACCAGCTGCGGATAGTCGGCCTGCGCCGCGACCTTGACCGGCAGCAGCTCGATGGCCGGCGTCAGGCGCGGCTGCCCCGCATCGCCGGCCACGGGCGGTACCAGCGTGTAGTAGCGCAGCTTGGGCTGGCTGGCGGAGCAGCCGGCGGCGAGCGCCGCGACCAGCAGCGTGATGGAAAGGAGGCGGGCGGCGTTCATGGCGTCTCCGGTGCCGGGGTCGGCGCCGAGCTGGGCGGATCGGGCAAGGTGGCGGGTTCGGGCTCGCCCTTGGTTTCGGGGCGGCCGCGCAGCAGCGATTCGGGATGGCGCTGCAGATAATCGCCCAGCGAGCGCAGCGAACGCGCCGCGCGCTCCACCTCGTTGAGCGTGCCGCGCGTATCGCGCTGCAGGCGACTGTCGTCGGACATCGCCTCGGTGGCCGCGGCGAGCGTGCGCTGCACTTCCTGCACGGCCTGCTGGACCTCGGGCAACACCTGGCCGTCCAGCCGCTTGACCAGGTCGTCGGCGGACTTGAGCGTGCCGTTGAGATTGCGCCCGATCTCGTCGAACGGAATCGCCTCGAGCTTGGTGACGATGCTGGTGATCTGCTCCTGGATCTGGTCGAACTCGCCCTTGGAGGTCGGGATCTCCAGCGGCAGCTGATCGGCCGGCGGCACCACTTTGGGCGCCTTCGGATCGAACTCGAGCGCGATGTAGAGCTGACCCGTGATCAGGTTGCCGGTGCGCATCTGCGCGCGCAGGCCGCGCTCGATCAGCATGCGAAAGAAAGTGTCGGCGTTCTTGGGTTCGCGCTCGGTGTTGCGCTGCCAGCTGTCGAAGGCGCGGCCCATGCTGCGCGGATAGACGTCGATCTCGACGTCGGACCAGAAGTCGCGTTTGACGCGGTCGAAGTCCAGGTCGATCGAGCGCACGCGGCCAATCTCGATGCCCTGGAAGTTCACCGGACCGCCCGCGACCAGGCCGCGCGTACTCTGGTAGAAGCGCAGCCGCAGCCGCTGGGCTTCGGCCTCCGATGGCGCGGTTGCGGCCAGGAAGTCCTCGAACAGGCTGAACTCGGTGTTCTCGGGAGCTGGCTCGGCGCTGCCGTCGTCGGGGAAGGACTGGAAGGCCAGGCCGCCGGCGAGCACCGTGGCCAGCGATTCGGTATTGACCTTGAGGCCGGTCGCCCCGATCTGCAGGTCGAGTCCGCTGGCGTTCCAGAAGCGCGTGTTGCGCGTGACGAAACGATCGTAGGGCTCGTCGACGAACAGCTCCAGCGTCACGCGACGGCCGTCGGCATCGAGTTCGCGACCGACCACGCGGCCGACCGGAATGCGGCGATAGTAGAGCGGCGAGCCCAGGTCGAGCGAGCCCAGGTTGGCCGAGCGGATCACGAAGCGCCGGCCGCGCTGGTCGCTGGTGACCGTCGGTGCTTTCTCCAGGCCCTCGAAGCTCGTGCGCTCCTGCTGCGATTCACCCACGTCGACACCGATGTAGGCGCCCGAGATCAGCGTGCCCAGGCCCGACACGCCACCCAGACCGATGCGCGGACGCACCACCCAGAAGCGCGAATCGTCCACGGCCACGTGCGCGGCCTCGCGGATCAGCTCCACGCGCACGAGCACGCCCTTGCGATCGTCGGTCAGCTCGATGCGCTTGACCTTGCCGATCGGCACCTCCTTGTAGCGCACCTCGGTCTTGCCGGCCTCCATGCCTTCGGCGGTCTTGAAGGCGATGGTGATGGTCGGCCCTTCGGACAGATAGCTGCGGATGCCCAGCACGCCGGCGGCCAGCAGGGCGATGATGGGCACCACCCAGATCGCCGAGATCGCCCAGCGACGCGGCTTTTCATAGCGCGGCTGCGGCACGTCGTGAAAGCTCTTGTTGTCGCTGTCGCTCATTCGGGCGGATCCCAGATCAGACGCGGGTCGAAACTCTTGGAAGCCAGCATGGTCAGCACCACCACCGCGCCGAAGGCCGCGGCACCGGGCCCCGGCGTGACGTCGGCCAGGCTCTGGAAGCGCACCAGCGCGGCCATCAGCGCGACCACGAAGATGTCGAGCATCGACCAGTGGCCGATGAACTCGACGAAACGATAGATGCGCGAGCGCTCGCGCCGGCGCCAGCGCGAATGCGCGCCCGTGGTGAGCAGCAGCATCGCCAGGATGGCGATCTTGGCCAGCGGAACGACGATGCTGGCGACGAACACGATCACCGCCAGATCCCAGGATCCGCGCACCCACAGCTCGACCACGCCCGACAGGATGGTGTCGCTCTGCGGCACCTCGCCCAGGCTGACCGTGCGCATGATCGGCAGCAGGTTGGCGGGAATGTAGAGCACGGTCGCCGCGATCAGCAGCGCCCAGGTTCGCGCCAGCGAATTGGGCTGGCGCCGGTGCAGCGGCGCGCCGCAGCGCGGGCAGTTCGCGCAACGCGCCTGACGCGGCGCCTCGAGCACCAGGCCGCAGGCGTCGCAGCGCATCAGGCCGAGCTGGGCGGCCGTGACCACGCGGCTGTCGTCGATGGCGGCGCTCACTCCATCTCTCCGACGCACCAGTCCCACAGCTGGTCGAGATCGAAGTGGTTGAGCAGGGTCAGCAGCACCGTCAGCAGGGCGAAGCCCCACATGCCGATGCCCGGCGAGATCGTCGACAGGCTGGTCAGCTTCACCACCGACACCAGCACGCCGAGCATGAACACCTCGACCATGCTCCAGGGCTGCATGGCGCGCAGCACGTGCATCACCGGCACGAAACCGGCCACGGGATGATTGAGCCGCACCGGCAGCAGCAGATGCAGCAACAGCAGCAGCTGGATCAGCGGAAACAGGAACACCGTCAGCGCCGACAGCACGGCGATGAAGCCCACGCCGGTGTCGTAGCTCACCAGCACCGCGCCCAGCAGCGTCACCTCGCGCTGGCTGCCCGACAGATCCATGGACACGATCGGATAGGCGTTGGCGACGATCAGCACGGCCAGCGCGGCCACCGTCAGCGCCAGCATGGCATCGACGTCGAGCCGGCCGCGCGAATACAGGCGGCTGCCGCAGCGCTCGCAATAGGCCACCTCGCCGTGATGCAGGCGACGCCGCTGGTAGGCGGCGTCGCAGTGCTGGCAGATGACGATGCCGACGCGCGCCATGCCTCAGGCCAGGCCTCGTTCGCGCAGCCAGGCCGGAATCTGCGCGAAGCCCGCCAGCACCACGTCGGGTGGGCACTCGGCGAATTCCTCGGCCCCGCCATAGCCGTGATCGAGCCCGGCCACCGGCATGCCGGCGCCACGCGCAGCCTCGATGTCGTAGCGCGAATCGCCCACCATCGCGCAGCGCGCGGGGTCCTGCCCGAAGCGTCGAGCCAGATGCCGCAGTGGCTCCGGATCGGGCTTGCGCTGCGGCAGCGAATCGCCACCGAGCAACGCAGAGAAATGGCCGCCGATGCCGAAATGCGCCAGCAGCGGCGCCACGAAGCGCTCGGGCTTGTTGGTACAGACCGCCAGCGTATGACCGTCGGCCTTGAGCGCGGACAAGGTCTCTGCAACCTTCGGGTAGATCACGGTGTCCACGGTGAGGTTGTCGCCGTAGTGCACGAGAAAGCGCTGGAACGCTGCCTCGAGATCGAAGCCCGGTGCCTGCGGATCGAGGCCGTGATGGCGCAGCGCGCTGGCGAACAGCACGCGCGAGCCGCGACCGATCCAAGGGCCGACTTCGGCGGCACTCACTGCGGGACGGTCCAGTTCGGCCATCGCCGCGTTGACCGTGCGCACGAGGTCGGGCCGCGAATCAACCAGCGTTCCGTCCAGATCGAAGATAATCAACGACATTGCCGTCCTAGCACCGCGTCATGGCCCCCAGCTGCGCAGTCGGGCCGCCCCTGATCAAGTCATTCAATGAACCGGAGGAGCATCGAGTTGGCTCGCCCCCAGCATTCGAAAGCCCATTCTTTCACAGCCACCCTGTCCCGCGCCTGCGCCGTCCTGTTGCTGGCCTGTGCCCTGCCCGCCCATGCGGACTTCGCCGCGCTCAGGAAACTGCAGTCCCAGGGTGCCCAGGTCACCGCCGCGATCTACGATCTCGACGACGGCAAGCTCGTGCAGACCCTCAATCCCGCCCAGCGCCTGGCACCGGCCTCGGTGACCAAGATCGCCGTCACCGCCGCCACGCTCGACGCCTGGCCCGCCGACAAGGTCTTCAAGACCCGCCTGCTCGGACTCGGCGTGCAACAGCAGAATCTGCTGCAGGGCTCGCTGGTGCTGCAAAGCGAAGGCGACGCCACGCTGGACCACGAATCGCTATGGCTGCTCGCCGCCCAGCTCAAGGGCGAAGGCATCGACACGGTCTCAGGCGGGATCATCGTGAATCCGGCTTACGGCCCGCTGACCTGCGACAACCAGGACCGCTGCGAGGCCATGGAGCGCAGCGACACCGCCTACAACGTGCCGCTGGCGGCGCTGGGCATCGACTACGGCACCTGGTGCGTCGACGTGCGCAGCGACACCGTCGGGGCCAATGCCGCAATCCGCGGCTGCGGCGTCGCCCGCCTGCCCGTGCCCGTCGAGGGCGAGATCAAGACCGTGGCCGCCAACCAGAAGAACACGTTCTGGGTCGAGCGCGTGACGCGCGACGGCGGCGACGTACTGCGCGTGGGCGGCAATATTCCACAGGGCGAGCCGCAGCGCGTGTTTCGCGCCATGTCCAGCCCGGCCATCGGCGCCGGCCTGACCCTGCGCGAAATGCTCGGCGAACTCGGCATCAAGGTCGCCGGTCCGGTGAGCCTGCGCTATGGCGCGCTGAGCGAAAGCGCGCGCATCGTCGCCGAGATCGAGGGCCTGGCGCTGCGTGAACAGCTGGGCCGCATGATGCGCTACTCCAACAACTACATCGCCGACTTGCTCACGCTCAACCTGGGCGCCGCACGGCTGTCGCAACCACCGGCGCAGCTCGCCGACGCGGGCCGCGCGCTAGCCGACTACGTCGCCAGCCTGCACCTGTCACCATCGGCGCAGCTCAAGCCGCCGCGCCTGCTCAGCGGTAGCGGTCTCACGCCCGAGAACGAGCTGTCGGCCGACGATCTGATCGGCCTGCTCGCGCACCAGTACCGCAAGACCAGCACCTTTCCGGTGTTCTACGGCCAGTTCGTGGTGCCGCGCCAGGCGCCGTTCGCGTTCGTGCGCCAGGGCAATGCCGACTGGCTGGATCGCGTCACGCTCAAGACCGGCACCATGAACGATCCACGTTCGGTCTGCGGCATCGCCGGCTATCTGCGCAAGAAGAACGGCGGCTGGATGGCCTTTGCGGTGATCGTCAACGGCGGCCCCAAGCTCAAGCGCATTCCGCTCTACAAGGCGATGGAAGCCGCGCGCGATGACATCCAGGACGTGCTCGCGCGCTATTGAACCGCCGTCAGACGAAACCGAGATCGCGCGTGGAAAAGCGCGACAGGTGCGGAAACACCGTGTCGATCTCGGTCGTGCCGACACCGAACCAGCGCAGCAGCGTGGCGCCGTACTGATCCACGCTCGTGGTCGGGATCAGGCGGCCGCCACCCACATCGTCATCACCACCCAGCACCAGGCTCGGATAGCTGCCGTACAGCGCACCCCCACGCACGCCGCCGCCCATGACCCAGTGCATGCTGCCCCAGGCGTGATCGCTGCCATCACCGTTCGACGTCAGCGTGCGACCGAAGTCCGAGGCCGTGAACGTCACCACGTTGTCGGCCATGCCGATTTCCTGAAGCGCGGAGTCGAAGGCCTTCATGGCCTGCGAAATCTGCGCGAGCAGGCTGGCCTGCGCGGTGAGCTGCACGTCGTGCGTGTCGAAACCGCCGATCGACACGAAGAACACCTGGCGCGACATCGACAGGTTGTCGCGTGCCGCGATCAGGCGCGCCACCATCGACAACTGACTCGCGAGCGTGTTGTTGCCCGGGAAACTCGTCGAGAACGGCTCGACCTGCACCAGCGCGCCATCGACTTCCTGCCCCAGATCGAGCGAGCGCTCGATGACGTTGGCGCCATGCTCGGGCAGGTAGATGCCGCGTCGCGCCTGCGCCTGCAGCAGCAGCTGGCGATACACCCCCGAGCGCGGGGCATTGTTGCCCGTGGTCGGCAGCGCCGTGAACCTCTGCACGCCGCTGGCGCTCAGCGTGTAGGTGTTGGTCGACAGACCGCTCTGAAACAGGTTGTTGCCCGACAGCGAAATGTTCATCGGCAGCCGCGTATTGGCGTTCGCCGAAGCCAGCAGGTCGGCCAGGCGCCCGCCCCAGCCGATGCGACGCGAGGCATCGGGCTCGCAGGACACCCAGCTGTCCTGCTGATCGTTGTGCGAATACAGTCGTGGCGGGAGGTTGCGGCGAGCCTGCACGTCGGCCTTGCTGGTCGGCGCCAGCAGCGGACCGACATTGGCGACGAAGGCCAGTCGCCCGTCGTCGAACAGATCGGCCAGTTCGGGCATCGACGCATGCAGGCCATAGCGCTGCGCGCCCGAGCTGGCGCCCGCCAGCGGCAGCAGCGAGGACTGCGACAGCGCCAGCGTGGTACGCGCCGAACGATACTGCGCATACCGCGCGTCGTCGCTGGGCACGACGACGTTGTAGCCGTCGTTGCCACCATGCAGAAAGATGCAGACCAGCGCCTTGTAGTCGGTGAATGCCGCGCTCGCCGTGCTGGCCGACGCGGCAGCGAGCAGGCCCATGGCCGCGCGCGGCGTCGCCAGGCCTGCCGCGGCCGACAGGCCACAACGCAGCAGTTCGCGGCGCGTCCACTGCGCGGATGCTTTGGTTTCACTCTTCATCGGCACGCCCGTCATTGCTGCACCATGTACTGAGGCGAGGTCAGGATCAGATACAAGGCCTCCTGGGCTCGCGCTCGGCCACCGTTGTCCGCGCTGTAGTTGGCGACGTGCGTTGCGATCAGCTGATGCATCTCGACCGGCATCTGCCGCGACATGAACACCGTATCGAGCTCGTCGATCAGCGCGTCGATGCTGCCCGCATAGGCGCCGATGCGCGAGTAGTCGATCTTGATGCTGCTGGCCGCGCTCGAGGAGTTGCCCACGTAGTCGACGTACAGGCTCACGAAGATGCGATTGGCCGCGCGCGCGACGCTGCTTTCGTTGGTCAGCTGGTACTCCGGCGTCACCAGATTGGCCGCACTGAGTTCGCCTTCCGGCACATAGCCAGGCGAAAAGAAATTGAACACGCTCGGCGATGCCAGCGGCAGCTGGCCCAGTTCCGACTGCGCGCCGCGATAGCTGTAGCGGCCGCCGGCCGGCGGCACCGCGTCGAGCGCTCGCCACAGGTGCGTCTGGCGCAGCAAGGGCTCGCGCACCTTGCCGAAATTGGCATTGGCCTCCAGACCCAGCCGCGCCTCGCGATCGAGCAGCACCGCGCTGACGACGGCACCCAGATTGCCACGCACGCCGCGGCCATCGTCATTGAACGCCGAGGCCACGCGCGCGATGTAGGCCGGCGATGGATTGCTCGTGACGAGCTTCTGGATCAGCTGCTTGCCGATGAAGGGCCCGACGTTGGCATGGCGATACAAGGTGTCGAGTGCGATCGCCAGATCGGCCGTGGCGCTTCCGCCGGCCGGCACTGCGACATTGCCGACCAGTGTCTTGGCCGTGGTGTCGTGCTGCGCATCGAAGGCCTTCATCGGATCGAGCCAGTTGACCGGAGACGAATAGCCGCTACTGCCGCCCCAGCTCCATCCGGTCAACGTGCGCGCCAGATTCTCGGTGTCGGTCTGCGTGTAGGCCGGCAGTGGCTCGCCCGACGAGTCGCGCTTCGCACTGCCGTCATTGTTGAGCTGCACGAGTCCCAGCGAGAACAGCTGCATGACCTCGCGCGCGAAGTTTTCGTCGGCGCGACGGCCAGCCGCTTCGTCGGGCTTGCTGTTGCCCTGCATCGACAGGTAGCGGCCCATCTGCGGCGACAGCGTTACGTCCTGCAGCAGCGTGCGGTAGTTGCCGAAGGCATTGCGCACGAGGATGTCGTAATACTGGCACAGCCCTTCCTGCGAGTTGCCCAGATCGCTCTGATCGGACACCACCATGATCTGAGACAGCGCGAAGGCCACGCGCTGCCTGAGCTGATCGGGCGCGGTCAGCGAGATCTGCCACCAGGCGTCGGTGCGTGAATTGCGATCGATGGCGCCGGCGTCGGACGGGAGCTGGCGGCAACGCGCGGCATGACTCGTCGGCGCCAGCTGCAACTGCGCCTGCACCCAGTCTTCCGCCGTTCTCCCCGTGGCCGCGTCGATGCCAGCGCGCGTCGGGCCGAACGTGCCCTGCGCGAGCAGGCGCGCCGCCTGAGCCTCGCTCAGCGGCGATGGTGACGGATCGCCTCCGTCCTCATCGCCCGAACTGCCGCCACCGCAGGCGGCGATCAACACCGCGACCAGGCACCAGGCACTGGCGGCGGCTTTCGATAAATTCCCCATGGCGCTCCGTCGCTGCCGCGTGGACGCGGCCTGCAAGAGCAGGCGCGCCCGATCGGGTCCAGCAGACCCCCTGGCCGATCATGCAGCAACGCCCGTACCGGCGCCATCGCGCCGATGCACCGCCGTGCCCCCGATGTGATCGACGGCACGACAACAAGACTTAGACGGTCAGACGAAGCCGAGGCCGCGCGAGGCGAAACGGTTGAGGTTGGGGAAAATGGTGTCGAGATCGCTCTCGCTGGCGCCGAACCAGCGCAGCAGCGTGGCACCGTACTGATCCACGCTCGTGGTCGGGATCATGCGGCCGGTGCCGGCATCGTCGGGACCGTTGTAGGTCTGGTTCGGGAAGCTGCCGTAGACCTGCCCGCCCTTCACCGCGCCGCCGGTGACCCAATGCACATTGCCCCAGGCATGGTCGGTGCCGTCGCCGTTGGACGTCAGCGTGCGACCGAAGTCCGAAGCCGTAAATGTGGTCACCGACTGCGAGAGACCCAGTTCGGTCATGGCGGCGTCGAAGGCGGCGAGGCCCTTGGAGATCGAGGCCAGCAGGGCTGGGTGTTCTTCCAGCAGACTGTCGTGCAGATCGAAGCCGCCCATCGACACGTAGAACACCTGGCGCGACATACCCAGCTTTTCGCGCGCGGCGATCGTCCTGGCGACCATCGCCAGCTGGCTGCCCAGGGCATCGGTCGGAAAAACCGTGGTGATCGTGGGCGCGGCCGTCAACGCGGCATCGACTTCGAGCCCCAGATCGATGCTGCGCGTCGTCATGTTACCCGCATAGGCCTCGAAGGCCTGATCGGCGCTGGCCTGCGTGAGCAGGCTGCGGAAAGTCGACATGCGCCGATTGGCAGCCGCGTTGCCGCTCATGAGCTGAAACTTCGTCACGCCCGACGTCGACAAGGTATAAGGCACCGTCGACGACCCGAGCTGGAACAGGTTCTTGCCTGCGATCGAAATATTCATCGACAGACGCGGATTGCTGTTGGCCGACGCCATCAGATCGGCGGCCCGCCCGCCCCATCCCAGCCGGGGACTGGCGTTGGCCGCATACGCCATCCACTGCTCCTGCTGGTCGCTATGCGAGTACAGCTGTGCCGGCAGATAGCGTTTGGCCTGCACGTCGGCCTTGGTCACCGGCTGCACCAGTGGTCCGACATTGGCGACGAAAGCCGCACGCCCGGCGCGGAACATCGATTTCAGCTCGGGCATCGCCGGATGAAGGCCGTAGTCGTAGGGCACCAGCGGCGGTGCGGCCGGCACCGGCGGCAGGTCGGACATCAGCGGCAGGATGCTGCTCTGTGACAGCGCGAGATTCGTGCGCGTCGCCGCATAGGTGGCGTAACGCAGCGTGTCGCGCGGCACCAGCACGTTGAAGCCGTCGTTGCCTCCCATGAAGAAGAGGCCGACCAGCGCCTTGTAGTCGCCGCTGGCGGCTTGCGCGCCACCGGCAGCCAGGCCGCCGCCGAGCAGGCCGAGCAGGCTGCGCGGCGTCGACAAGCCCATCGCCGTCGCGGTGCTGCAACGCAGAAAGTCCCTGCGAGTCCATGAAGACGCCATCTCTACCACTCCTATCGCTGAATCAGGTACTGCGGGGAAGCCAGGGTCAGGAACAAGGCATCCTGCAGGCGCGCGAAGCCTCCATCGCTGGTCGCCGGTACCGCCTGCAGGTGCGTGGTCAGCGTGCTGCGCATCGCGGCCGGCATCGAACCGCCCATCAGCACCAGATCGATCATGTCGAGCATGGCGTCGATGTCGCCGCCATAGGCCAGCACGTTGGTGTAATCCGACAGTGGGATGTTGACGTTGCTGACCGTAGGTTTGACGTAGTCGTAGTACGTGGCCCAGGCCAGGCGATTGGTCGCTCTGGCGACGCTGGACTCGTCGAAGATCTGATATTCCGGCGCGACCATGCCGGCATCGGTGATCGGTCCGTTCGGCGCGTATCGCGGCGAGAAGAAGTTGAAGACGCTGGGCGCCGACAACGGGGCCTGCATCATGTCGACCAGCATGCCGCTCTGGTTGTAGGTGTAGAGCCCGGTACGAGCAGCAGGCTTCGCCGACAGCACACGCCACATGTGCAGCTGGCGGATCATCGGCTCGCGCACCTTGCCGAACTGCGGATTCACGAGCGTGCCCAGGCGTGCTTCGTCGTCGAGCAGGATCGCGCGCACCACGGCCCCGATGTTGCCGCGCACGCCGGTTCCGTCGTCCTCGAAGACCGCCGCGATGCGGCGCACGTATTCCGGCGAAGGATTGCTCGTCGCCAGCTTCTGGATCATGAAACGCGCGAAGAACGGCGGCGTGTTGTGATGCTGGAACAGGGCATCGAGCGCGCGTCGCAAGTCACCCAGCGCGGTACCACCGGCCGGGATCGTCACGCCGCCCACGATCTGCTTGGCCTGCGTGTCGTGCTTGGACTCGACGGCGGCCATGGGAAAGGTCCAGGCCTCGTACCAAGGCGACGTCGCCCACTGCCAGCCGGTGAAAGCGCGCGCCAGCCCTTCGATGTCGGACTGCGTATAAGTCGGGATCGGCTGTCCGGTGGCATCGAGCTGGCGCGTACCGTCCGGGTTCAGCTCGAGCAGGCCGATCGTGAACAGCTGCATGACTTCGCGCGCAAAATTCTCGTCGGCACGGCGACCCGTGGCCGGATCGGGCTTGGTGCTCCCGAGCATCGACAGGTAGGCGCCCATCGGAGCGGACAGCGTCACCTTCTCGAGCAGCTCCCGGTAGTTTCCGAATGAGCCCTGGATGAGCATGTCGTAGTACTGGCACAGCGCTTCCTGGCTCTTGTACAGCGCACTGGAACGATCGGAGACGACGAAGAGCTCCGACAAGGCAAGCGCGACGCGCTGACGCAGCTGATCGGGCGCCTGCAGGCTGACCTGCCACCAGGTATAGGCGCGATAGTGCGTCGGGTTGTCGCCCGAGTTCACGTTCGCGGCCATGAGGGTCTTGCAGATCGGCTGGTGCAGCGTGCCGGACATGCGCATCTGCTCGTCCACCCAATCACTCGCGCGCATGCCGTCGGCGTGATCGATATCGGCCAGGGTCGCACCGAAAGTCGCCTGCGCGAGCAGACGCGAGGCTTCGATCGAATTGAGAAACTCGGCCTGCTGCGGTCCCACCGGGGGCAAGGGAATCGTCGGCTCCGTCGGCGTCGTGGGGACGGTCGGGGTCGTCGGTTCCGTCGGCGTCGTGGGGACGGTTGGCGTCGTCGGCTCCGTCGGCGTCGTGGGGACGGTTGGCGTCGTCGGCTCCGTCGGCGTCGTGGGGACGGTTGGCGTCGTCGGCTCC
>JALRLM010000569.1 GCA_023254435.1 Hydrocarboniphaga sp. | reverse complement strand
GAGACGGCACGCGGCAGCGTGCGCGTGCTCGGCACTGCGTTTTCGGTGGAAAGCTGGAGCGACGGCACCGAAGTGGCGGTGGAGCGCGGCCACGTCGTGGTCAGCGCGTCTCGAAATGCGACGCCGGTCGATCTCACGCGCGGCCAGGCGGTGACGCTGGCGGCCTCGGGCGCCGGCCCGGTGCGCCTGATCGATGCCGAGGCGATCGCCTTGTGGCGCCGGGGCGAACTCGCCTTTCACGACACGCCGCTGCCCGAGGCGGTGCGTGCCATGGCACGGCATTACGCCGAAGGCGCCATCCAGCTCTCGCCCGAACTCGCCGGGCAACGCGTGACCCTGGTGGTACAGGCCGATCGCGTCGGTCCGGCGCTCAAGGCCCTGCCGCGCATCCTGCCTGTCAGCGTCTATTCGATGTCCGACGGCCTGCACATCGTGCCGGCCCGAGCCGCCGATGCCGCCGGCCAATAAAAATAATTCTCATTCGACATCAGGATTCCTCCGCCTGCTTTGTCTTGTCAGGACAGACACAGCAAACACAGGGGGATTTCGATGTTCCAGCCGTTCAGCGGTGTGCCCAGCCGCCGCTTTCGCGTGCGCCGTGACCTCATGGGCCTGACGCTCACCGCCGGCCTCGCCTTTTTTTTGCCGACGCCTGCGTCGGCCCAGGCGCCGACCATTCATCTCGAAGCCCAGGCGCTATCGAGCGCGCTGCTCGAATTCGGCCGCCAGACCGGCCTGACCGTGCTGGTCGACCCGGCCCTGGTCGAAGGCCGTAGCGCACCGGCCATCGAGGCGGAAACCGATCCTCGCAAGGCGCTGGATCGCCTGCTCAGGGGTTCGGGCCTGCAGGCTCGCATCGACGACGGCGTGGTCACCGTGGCCAGGCCGGCCTCGACCTCGTCCAGGCCGCGGCCGATCGCCGATGCGCAGGCCGGCGCGACGGGATCGGGATCGTCGCAGCCGCGCGACGTCGTGGAATTCACTCCCATGGTGGTGAGCGCCGCCGGCTACACGCAAAGCATCGTCGAGGCGCCCGCGAGCATCACCATCGTCACGCGCGAGGAGCTCGAACGCCGGCCCTTCGTGGATCTGACCGACGCCCTGCGCGACGTGCCCGGCGCCGCCGCCACGGGCGCCGAAGGACGCAACCAGAGCATCAGCCTGCGCGGCTTCGGCAACGGCTACACGCTGATCCTCGTCGATGGCAAGCGCCAGAACCTCGGCACCATGTCGCGCACCGGCAACAACAACACCTCGCAGAGCTTCGTGCCACCGCTGGCGGCGATCGAGCGCATCGAGGTGGTGCGCGGCCCGATGTCCACGCTCAACGGCTCCGACGCCATGGGCGGCGTCATCAACATCATCACCAGGAAAGTCGCCGACGACTGGGGCGGCGAGATCGCGCAGGACTACACGGCGTCCGAAAGCAGCGACTTCGGCAATGGCCGCACCAGCGATTTCTTCCTCAACGGACCGATCTACAGCGACAAGGTGGGCATCCAGTTGTTCGGTCGCGATACCGCCACCGAGGAAGACAACTTCTATCTGGGCACACCCGAGAAGAGCAATCGCAATCTCAACGCCCGCCTGTGGATCACGCCCACCGACGACCAGGACATCCTGTTCGAATACGGCAAGGCCTGGTTCAAGCAGCTCGCCACCTGCAACCTCGACAACGGCGAACGCGGCATCGGCCTGCAGCCTGACGGCAACTGCTGGAGCCGGCTCGAATACTGGAACCCGAGCACCGAGCGCGAAACCTGGTCGATCGCCCACACGGGGCGCTGGAGCTTCGGCACCTCCGACATCGCGTTCTACAAGGAGGACGCGATCAACTCCAGCGGCAACATCGCCGACAACAAGGTCTTCGATGCCAAGCTGACGACGCCGTTCTCCCTGCTCGGCGAACACTATCTGGTCACCGGCCTGCAGCATCTGGAGAACACCTCCAACAACTGGAGCCTGATCGGCCAGAGCAGCGACGACGAGATCACCGTCATCACCGACAAGCAGACTTCGTATTTCGTCGAGGACGAGTGGAAGTTCGCACGCTCGCTGGCGCTGACACTGGGCATCCGCCTGGACGATCACGACGCCTTCGGCCAGCACTGGAGCCCGCGCGCCTATCTGGTGTGGAACGCCACCGAGGCCTTCGCGATCAAGGGCGGCGTGGCGACCGGCTTCAAGGCGCCGCGCATCGACTACGTGGCCGAAGGCCTGGTCAGCGAGAGCGAGAGCGCCACCGAGTCCTCGTACACCTACAGCAATCCCGATCTCGATCCCGAGACCAGCACCAACTACGAAATCGGTGGCATCTGGCACAACGACGCCGGCCTGCTCGCCTCGGTGACGGTCTTCCACACCGAGTTCAAGAATCGTCTCGTCGTCGTCGAGCAGACCGGCATGGACCCGTTCGCTTATTGCGAGGGCGTGGAGAACTGCACCTGGAACCAGCGCGAGAACGTCGATCGCGCGATTTCGCAGGGCGCCGAAGCCAGCATCAAGGCGCCGATGGGCAAGAAGCTCAGCGCTCGCCTGAGCTATACGTATCTCGAAACCGAGCAGAAGTCCGGCCCCAACCAGGGTCTGCCGCTCAATCGCGTGCCCGATCACCAGGCCGTGGCCACGGTGGACTGGCGCATGAGCCGGCGCCTGTCGAGCTGGTATTCGGCGCGCTATCGCGGCCAGGAAGAAGGCAGCACCACGCGCCCGGCACCGACCTGCGCGGCCGACGAATCCTGCGGCGACTACACGCTGTTCGACATGGGCGCGAGCTTTCGCGTCAACGACGCGCTCAAGCTCGATGCCTCGCTCTACAACCTCGGCGACAAGCGCGTGAACTTCAACGACTACGCGCGCGTCGAGTCCGGTCGCCGGCTGTACCTGCGCGCCGGCTACACCTTCTAAGGCCGAAAGCTTCGATCAAGGAACGACCCATGTCTTCATCGCCTCCCGCCACCACGGCATCGCCCGGGCACTATCGCCTCGCCGTCGCATCGCGCTGCGTCGCGGCCATCGTCGGCGGCTATGTCGTCAGCGCGCTGTGCGCGGCGCTGCTGGCCTTGCTGCTTCCGCTGGTGCGCGTGGAGGCGGTGCTGGCGTCGACCATGCTGTCGTTCGCGATCTACACCGTGATCGTGATGTGGGCCTTTTATGAAGCAAGCCTGCGCCGCGTCTGGATGGCCCTGGCCGGCGCCAGCGCCGCGCTGGGCATCCTCACCTACCTGCTGAGCTCCGCCGTGGGCGCGTCGACATGAAAAGCGAAGACAAGGGTTTCCAGGGCGGTTTCCGCCAGTCGATGGCCTGGCTGCACACCTGGACGGGCCTGTGCGTGTGCTGGCTGCTGTTCGCCATTTTCCTGACCGGGACGCTGAGCTTCTATCGCGACGAGATCAACGTCTGGATGAAGCCCGAGCTGCACGGCTCGCAGGCCGACGAGCAGACCGCGCAGCGCGCGCTCGATCGCATGGCCCTGCTCGCGCCCAAGGCGACGAACTGGAGCATCGGCCTGCCCAACGAGCGCGAGCCGGCCGTGTCCGTATCCTGGCGCGAACCCGGCGCCGCACAGGGCCGTGCGGGCGCCAAGCGCGCGATGCTCGATGCCGGCACCGGCGAGGTCGTCGAGGCGCGCGAAACGCGTGGCGGCGATTTCCTCTATCGCTTCCACTTCGAGCTCTACGGCTTCGATCGCCTGGCCGCGCGCATGCTGGTCGGCGCGGCGACCATGATCATGCTCGTAGGCCTCGTCACGGGCGTGGTCACGCACAAGAAGATCTTCAAGGACTTCTTCACCTTCCGCCCCAGGAAAGGCCAGCGCTCCTGGCTCGATGCGCACAACGCCACCGCAGTACTCGCGCTGCCGTTTCACCTGATGATCACCTACAGCGGACTGCTGCTGCTCATGTACTCGCTGATGCCCTGGGGCATGCAGGCCGCGTATCCCGACGGACGCGACGGCTTCTTCGCCGAACTGCGCGGTGGCGGCCGCCCCGCCGAGAACGCGCAGGCCAACCGCGAAGGTGGCGGCCGTGAAGGCGGTCGCGGCGGGCGTCGCGAGGCCGAGCAGGAAGTCGCGGTGGCGCTGACGCCGATCGCGCCGCTGCTGGCGCAGGCTTCCGCGCGATGGGGCGGCATGCCGGTGGGCAATATCAACGTGGAGCGTCCGGGCACCGCACGCGCGGTCATCGAGCTACGCGCGCTGCACGGCGATAGCCTGGTCGATCGCGGTGCGGTCGACACGATGAAGTTCGACGGCGTCACCGGCGCGCCGCTGACGCCGGCCGATCCGCGTACGGTCAGCGCCACACGCGGCTTCTACAACAGCCTGTCGTCGCTGCACATGATCCACTTCGCTGGCCCCGTGCTGCGCATGCTGTTCTTCGTCGCAGGCCTGATCGGCACCGCCATGGTCGCCACCGGCGCGGTGCTGTGGGTGGTCAAGCGCGCGCCCGAGCGCCTCAAGCTCGGCCACACGCCGCGCGGTCATCGGCTCGTGGAGATGCTCAACGTCGCCGCCATCGCCGGCCTGCCGCTCGCCGTGGGCGCCTACTTCTGGGCCAATCGCCTGATTCCAGCCGACATGGTGACGCGCTCGGACTGGGAGATTCGCAGCTTTTTCATCGTCTGGGCACTCACGCTCGTGCACGCCGTGCTGCGTCCGCACGCCAGGGCCTGGATCGAGCAACTGTTGCTGGCGGCAGCCCTGCTGGTGCTGGCACCCGTGCTCAATGCCGCGACCTCGGACAGCCATCTGTTCGCCTCGCTGCTCGCGGGCCGCTGGTCGCTGGTCGGCGTGGAAGTGGTGCAGATCGCCACGGGCGCCGGACTGGGCTACATCGCCTGGCGCGTGGCGCGTTTCAAGCCGCCGCAGAAAGCATCGCGGCGCAGCGCGGCATCCAGCAGCAAGGCGGTTGAATCGCGTTCGCGACTCGCCACGACGGCGGAGAGCGCCTCGTGATTCCGCCGTTTCTGATCGCGCTCTGCGCCAACTACGCCGGACTGGTCTGCCTGAGCCTGAGCATGGATCGCCATCACGAGCAGGTGCTCGGCAACAGACCCGCCGCGAACTGGGCGGTCCTGCTCCGCGTCGGCGGCTGGTCGCTCATGCTCGTCGCCGCTGCGATCTGCGTCGCGCATTGGGGATTTTCGGTGGGGTTCTTCGGTGTCTGGGGCGGCGCGCTGTCGCTGGCCGCCTTTCTCTACGTATTCGCACTGCCTTATGCCCCGCGCCTCGCGGCCGGCCTGGCCGTGAGCGGCCCGGCTCTGCTCGTGCTGGGCCTGCTCCAGGCCGCGATCGCAAATTCCACGACGGGCTGAGCGCAACACACCGTCGCGTCGGACCCCGGCGCGGCCCTGAGCGCGCCCTGCTTCATACCGCCTGCGATGCGCGTCTTGATCGGCTGCTGACCGTCGCGCGCTGCGTGCCCTTGCGGGCTTTCAGGCAGGCCTTTTTAGGGGCGTCCAGCGCTTGTTTCAATCATCGGGCCGCTACGGCACGCCGTAGCCTCGCGCCCGCAACGCGACCATCACGCCGATGCGCCATAATGCGCGACGGTTTCGTGCGCCGATCGCAGGTGCCACGGAACCCTCGCGGCACTCCCCTGTCCGATTTCCCTTGAGTCCGATGTCCCTTGCCCTGACGCCCGTCTGGCAGGCCGTTTGCAATCGATGTAGGCATGGACGTTTGCGATAGACGTGATCGGCGTCCGCGATCGACTTCAGCATCAGCGCTTGTCATCGACGTTAGCGACCGCCGGCGGCGATCGCAGGCGGGTTCGCAGCTCATCGGTTTTGTCTTCGTCACGATCTTCCCCAATCCATGGAAAGCAGCATCCAAGCATCGGCATTGAAGCTGGAACACCCCGGCGCCAACCGTCATCCGTCTCTCGTCCACTTTGCGCTCGCCGTCGGCGGCTTCGCCATCGGCACCACCGAGTTCGCAACGATGAGCCTGGTGCCCGACATGGCGCGCGATCTCGGCATCACCGAGCCCGCCGCCGGCCACGTCATCAGCGCCTATGCGCTCGGCGTGGTCGTGGGTGCGCCGCTGTTCGCGGTGCTGTCGGCGCGCATGGCGCAGCGCAGCGTGCTGATCCTGCTCATGGCGCTGTTCGCGCTCACCAACGGCCTGTCGGCGATCGCGCCGAACTATCACTGGATGCTGCTGTTCCGCTTCGCCTGCGGCCTGCCGCACGGCGCCTACTTCGGCATCGCCATGCTGCTGGCGGCCTCGCTGGTGCCGACCAACCGGCGCTCGGCGGCGGTGGGACGCGTGATCCTGGGGCTGACGGTCGCAACCATCGTCGGCGTACCGCTGGCCAACTGGCTCGGCCAGAGCGTGGGCTGGCGCTGGGCTTTCGCCGTCGTTTCCGGGCTGTCGCTGCTCACCGCGGGCCTGGTGGCCTTGTACGCCCCACGCGACAAGGCCGACTCCGACGCGAGCCCGCTACGCGAACTCGGGGCGCTCAGGAATCGGGACGTCTGGCTGACTCTGCTTACGGGCGCGATCGGTTTCGGCGGACTGTTCGCGGTCTACACCTATCTGGCATCGACGCTGGCCGAAGTCACCGGCGCCTCGCCGCACGCCCTGCCCTTCGTGCTCGCCGCCTTCGGCGTCGGCATGACCATCGGCAATCTCGTGGTGCCGCGCTTCGCGGATCGTGCGCTGATGCCGACGGCCGGCGCGCTGCTGCTCTACGCGGCCGTCTGCCTCGCGCTGTTCGCGGCCGCCGCGCACGCGCTCTGGAGCATCACGCTGGTCATGTTCATGATCGGCACCAGCTCGGCGCTGGCCACCGTGCTGCAGACGCGACTGATGGACGTGGCCGGCGACGGCCAGCGGCTTGCAGCGGCGCTGAATCACTCGGCCTTCAACACCGCCAACGCGCTCGGCCCCTGGCTCGGCGGACTGGCGATCTCGGCCGGCTACGGCTGGACTTCGACGGGTTGGGTCGGCGTCGCGCTGGCCATCGGCGGCCTGCTGGTGTGGGCCTGGTCGGGCGGAATCAAGCTGCGGCGCTAGCGCCACGCGCAGGCACCGCCCGGGCATAGAATCGGGCGCATGCAGAAGTCTTTTTCCCACGGCCTGTTCGACGACGATCCGCCACAGCCGCAAGGACCCAAGGTCGCGCCGACACCCAGGCCCCGCAAACCGTCCAAGCACGCGGTGGCGGCCGTCGCCGCCCAGCGCGAGCACGAGTCGCTGGTCGCGGCGCTGCCGCCGACGCTCAAGATCGGCACCTCGTCGTGGAATTATCCGGGCTGGGCCGGCTTCGTCTGGGACGGCGAATTCGATGAGACCCGGCTCTCGCGCCATGGCCTCGTCGCGTATGCACAGCATCCACTGCTGCGCAGCGTGAGCCTGGATCGCGCCTTCTACAAACCGCTGACGCTCGCGCAGTACGCGAGTTACGCGGCACAGGTGCCGGAACATTTCCGCTTCACCGTAAAGGCGCCGAGCCTGATCGCCGATGCGCTGGTGCGCGAGGAAGGTCGCGGCCTGGCCGAGAACAGCGTCTTTCTCGATCCCGATCTGGCGATCGCGCAGTTCGTGGAGCCCGCCATCGCCGGCCTCGGCCAGCGACTCGGCGCCCTGGTTTTCCAGATCAGTCCGCTGCCATCGTTCCTGCTCGAACGGCCCGACGAGGTGATTGCGCGCATCGGCCACATGCTGAGCGCGCTGCCCGATCTGCGCGAACGCCTGCCCGAGACGGTGATCGCCGTGGAATTCCGCGATCCCGTGTTCTGCGCGCCACAATGGTGGCCGCCACTGGTCGACATGTTGCGCGCGAACCGCGCCACCTATTGCCTGGGCCTGCACGGCAAGATGCCGCCGATCGAGGCGCAGTTGCCGATCCTGCGCGCGCTATGGCCCGGTCCGCTCATATGCCGCTGGAACCTGCATCGCAAGCACGGCGCCTACGGCTACGAGACGGCGAAGCAGCTCTACGGCCGCTTCGACCGCATCGTCGACGACGATGTCGAGACGCGCGGCGCGCTGGCCCGCGTCGCGGCGGCCACCGCCAGCGCCGACAAGATCCTGCGCTACCTGCGCGAGACGTCCACGGAGTACGGCGTGGACGCGCACATCCGCTACCAGCACCGGGTCCTCGACGCCTCCTGGTCGACCGAGGAGGCGCACTGGACCGTCGAGGTCGAGCGCGGCGACACCGGCGAGCGGGTCACCCTGACGGCGGGCTGGCTGTTCGGCGCCACCGGCTACTACGACTACGCCGAGGGCTTCACCCCGCAGTTCGCGGGCCGCGAGCGCTTCGCCGGCGAGATCGTGCACCCGCAGCACTGGCCCGAGGACCTCGACT
>JALRLM010000605.1 GCA_023254435.1 Hydrocarboniphaga sp. | reverse complement strand
ATCACCTGGCGCAGCCGCTGGCCGACATCGACGCCGACGTCGAGCGCACGCTGGTGGCGCTGACCATCGAAGTGGCGCGCCGCCTGGTCGACGACCAGCTGCGCCTGGATCCGACGCTGACCGCCAATGCCGTGCGCCAGGCCGTCGCTTCGCTGTCGACGCCGCCGCGCGAAGCGCGCGTCCACCTGCACCCCGAAGACGCCGCCCTGCTGGCCGAGCATCTGCCGCAGCCCTCCGACATCGCGGTGTGGAAGCTCGTGCCCGATCGTCAATTGCAGCGCGGCGATTGCCGCCTGATCACCGACAGCGCGCAAGTGGATGCGCTGCTCGACACGCGCCAGGCCGGTGTCGCGCGCGCGCTGCTCGGAGACGGCGAGTGATGAATGCCGAGCTCGCCAGCAACGAATTTCGCGCATCGCGCGATCGCCGTCTCGGTGGCGCGCTGCGTGCCGCTCGCGCTCGCGTCGGCGAGGCGCAGACCGTGGTCATCGAGGGCCAGCTCAAGCGCGTCACGGGTCTGACGCTCGAAGCGGTCGGTTGCCAGGCGCGTCTGGGCAGCCGCGTCAGCGTGCTCAATGCCGATGGCGGCGCGGTCGAGGCCGAAGTCGTGGGCTTCTCGGGCGAGCGCACCTATCTGATGCCGATCGGCGACTTGCGCGGCGTGCAGGCCAATGCGCGCGTGGTGCCGCAGTCCAAGGCGCCGACGGTGCCGGTGGGCCCGGGGCTGCTCGGTCGCGTGCTCGACGGCGAAGGCCGTCCGCTCGACGATCTGGGGCGTCTGGTCTGCGATCGCGCCTCGATTTCCACGGCCGTCATCAACCCGCTGGCGCGCGATCCGATTCGCGAGCCGCTCGATACCGGCGTGCGCGCCATCAACTCGCTGCTCACGGTCGGTCGGGGCCAACGCCTGGGCCTGTTCGCGGGCACCGGCGTCGGCAAGTCGACGCTGCTGGGCATGATGACGCGGCACACCAGCGCCGACGTCATCGTCGTCGGCCTGGTCGGCGAACGTGGTCGCGAAGTGCGCGACTTTCTCGATCACAGCCTCGGCGAAGAAGGCCGCAAGCGTGCCGTGGTCGTCGCCACGCCGGCCGATCGCTCGCCCATGCAGCGCCTGCGCTGCGCCTGGCTGGCGACCTCGATCGCCGAGAGCTTTCGCGATCGTGGCCAGAACGTGCTGCTGCTCATGGATTCGCTGACGCGCGTCGCGCAGGCGCAGCGCGAAATCGGCCTCGCCATCGGCGAGCCACCGACCACGCGCGGCTATCCGCCCAGCGTGTTCGCGCTGATTCCGCGACTGGTCGAGCGCGCCGGCAACGGCGTCTCGGGCGGCGGTTCGATCACCGCCATCTACACCGTGCTGACCGAAGGCGACGATCCCAACGACCCCATCGCCGACACCGCGCGCGGCGTGCTCGACGGCCATATCCTGCTGTCGCGCCAGATCGCCGAGTCGGGCGTGTTTCCGGCCATCGACATCGAAGCCTCGATCTCGCGCGTCATGCATTCCATCGTGCCGCCCGAGCATCAGCAGCTGGCGCGACGCTTCCGTGCGCTGGTGTCGACCTACCAGCGCAACCGCGACCTGATCGCCATCGGCGCCTACCAGCGCGGTGCCGATCCGCGCGTCGACGAAGCCCTGGCGCTGTGGCCGAAGATCGAAGCCTTTCTGCGACAGGACGTCGGCGACGGCGCGTCCTTCGAGGCCAGCTTTCGCGCCCTGACTTCCTTGCTGTCGGTTTGAGAACTCCGTAATCCCCGATGCTGACCGCCAAACGCCTGCAGCCGATCCAGACCCTGAGCGAACAGCGCGAAGACGCCGCTGCCGCTGCGCTGACCGAAGCACGAAAAGTGCTCGCGCAGCGCGAATCGCAGCTGCGCGATCTGCTCAATTATCGCGAGCCGGTCAGCTCGTTCACCAACGTGGAGATGCTGCGCAATCGCGAGGCCTTTCGCGCCAAGCTCGGCGAGGCCATCGTGCAGCAGCAACGCGTGATCGAACAACAGAAGCGCGTGGTGGAACAGCAGCGGCTCAAGTGGCTCGCTTCGCATCAGCAGACGCAGCTTTACGACAAGCTGGCGGAACGTTCCATCCACCACGAGCAGCAGCGCCTCGAGCGTCGCGCCCAGCGCGATCTCGACGAATTGGCTTTGCGTAACGCCCAGGGAGGGACTTCGTCATGATCATCTTCGACGCTGCGAACGGACCGCAGACCCAACGCAACAGCGGAAAACCTCAGGCCCAGCAGCCGGGAGTCGACGACTTTCGTCGGCAACTGCTGCAACTGGGCAGCGCCACGGGCGCCGACGACGCTGCCGCACCGGCACAGCGCAGCGAAGCCGCCAAGCCCGCAACCGAGCCGGATGCGGACGTGGTGGCCGACGATGACGACGACGCACCGGCCGAGATCGGCCTGGTCGGTGTGCTGCTGCAGAATCTGCTGACGCTGCCGCCGCGCGACAAGAACGGCGCCATGGGCGAGGCGGCCAACGACTCCGGCAGTGCGACGAGTGCCGATTCCTCGACGACGGCGATCGCGGCGACGTCGGGCGACTTGCTCGGTGACATGCTGGCCGCCGTGTCCGCGTCGACCGAAGGCGCGCCGGCTGCGGCCGATCCCTCGGCCGATGGCGTGGCCGCCATCGTGGCGCAGCCGATCGTCGATTCAGCGGCCGCGCTGGCGCCTGCAAACCCGGCCCTGGACGCTGCCAGCCTGTCGCTGGCGCAAGGCACGCCGCTGCCGCAGGCCGACAAGCTGTCGATGCCGCACAACCTGCAGGCGCCCGTGCCGGCCACGCACAGCGCGGCACTGGCGGATTCGCTGGGCGAGCGCATCACCTGGCTGGCCGATGCCGGCGCCAAGGAAGGCATCCAGCAGGCGCGTATCGAACTGCATCCGGCCGAGTGGGGCAGCCTGCAGATTCGCATCGACCTCGATCGCGACGGCAACACCAAGGTCGCGTTCGACTTCGAGACCCCGCAGGCGCGCAAGGCGGTGGAGGCCTCGCTGCCGCAGTTGCGCGAACTGCTGTCGACCAGCGTCGTCACCGGCGCGGCGCCCAAGTTCGAACTCAGCGGCGGCCTGGGGCAGCAGTCGCAGTCCGGCCACTGGCAGGCGGCGTCGAGCCCGTCGACGAGCGTGGCCGACGACGAGCCGGCGAGCGCCGAAGTGAAGCTCGTGGTGTCCCGGCGCAACGGCCTGTTCGACCAGTTCGCGTAGAGGCCGTGATCGGGCCGACCGGCCCGATGGCCTTGGTCTTCCATCAAGCTGCCGCGACGATGCGGCGCGAGTCTCGTGCAAAAGGCGCCGGTGTCATGACGACATTCCGGCGCCTGTCGCGTGGGTAAGGAAAATGATGACTCCTGCGGCGATCCCCTGAGCGCGTCGTCGCGTCGACGCGGCGACGCATTTCCGGCGTCGGCCCGGCATCGTGGTGACGTCAAATAGCCGACTTGCCCGGCCGGCATCCTCGAAAAATGGCGGGCACAGCGCTTGCCTTAAGGCCTCGTCCCGAACGATCCGCCCGAGGATTCACGCAATGGCCGCCGCCGCACCTGCCGCAAAACCCGAAAGCCCGCCGTCGAAGAAAGGCGGCTTGCTGCCGATGCTCATGGTCGCCGTGGTGGCGGCCGGTGCCGCCGGCGGTGGCATGTTCTTCATGCAGTCCAAGGGCGGCGGCGCCGCGCACGCGCCGGCCGAAGGCGAGGGTGACAGCCATGGCGGCGGTCACGAAGCCAAGGCCGAGTCGCACGACAGCGGGCATGGCGGTGGCCACGACGGCGCGCCGGCCGAAGGCGCGGCGCAGTATCTGCCGCTGACGCCGGCCATCGTCGTCAACCTCAACGACAACGTGACGATGCGCTACCTGCAGGTGGACATCGAACTCATGACGCGCAGCGGCGCCGGCGTGGATGCGGCCAAGCTGCACATGCCGCGTATCCGCAACACGCTGATGATGCTGTTCACGCAGCAGCGCTACGAAGACATCGTGACGCGAGAAGGCAAGGAGAAACTGCAGCGCGACGCGCTGGCCGCCGTCCAGGCCGTGCTCAAGGAAGAGACCGGCAAGAACGGCATCGAATCCCTGTACTTCACCAACTTCGTGATGCAATGAGCTCGCGCGAACTGCTCTCCCAGGACGAGATCGACGCGCTGCTGCACGGCGTCGACTCCGGCGCCGTCGACACCACGCCGCCGCCCGCCGCACCGGGCGAAGCGCGCGGCTACGATTTCACCACGCAGGATCGCATCGTGCGCGGTCGTCTGCCGACGCTGGAGATGATCAACGAGCGCTTCGCGCGCCTGTTCCGCATTTCGCTGTTCAACCTGCTGCGCCGCACGCCCGAGCTGACCGTCGCCGGCATGGAGATGGTGAAGTTCTCGGAGTACACGCACAGCCTCTACGTGCCGACCAGCCTCAACGTCGTGCGCCTCAAGCCGCTGCGCGGCAGCGCGCTGTTCATCTTCGAGCCCAAGCTCGTGTTCACCGTGGTCGACAACTTCTTCGGTGGCGACGGCAAGAATCCGGTCAAGATCGAAGGTCGCGAGTTCACGCCCAGCGAAAACCGCGTGATCCAGATGCTGCTCCGCCAGGTCTTCACCGATCTGCGCGAGGCCTGGTCGCCGGTGCTCGACGTCGACTTCGAGTTCCAGCAGTCCGAGGTCAACCCGCATTTCGCCAACATCGTGAGCCCTTCGGACATCGTCGTGGTGTCGCGTTTCAAGATCGATCTCGACGGCGGCTCGGGCCATCTGCACGTCACCATTCCGTACTCGATGATCGAACCGATCCGCGATCAGCTCGACGCCGGCCTGCAGTCCGACCGCGCCGAGCGCGACGAACGCTGGACGCAGGCGCTGGAACAGCAGATCAAGGACACCGAGGTCAGCATCGACAGCCAGCTGGCTTCGGCCACGATCAGCCTGCGCCAGCTCATGAATCTCAAGGCTGGCGACGTGATTCCGATCCAGATGCCCAAGGCCATCGATCTCTACGTGGAAGACATGCCGGTCTTTCGCGGCGAGTTCGGCGTCTCCAACGGCCGCAACGCGGTGCGCGTCACCGACGTGCTGCGCCGTCCGCATACCCCCACTCTCGTCGCTACATCAGGAAATCGCCCGTGAACCCAGCCACTTCCCTGTCCGCGCAGGAACTGCCGCGCGCCAGCTTTCAGACGCTGCAGGCCGACGCCGCCGCCTCGGCCGCGCAGGACCAGAATCTCGATGTCATTCTCGACGTGTCGGTGACGCTGTCGATGGAAGTCGGTCGCGCTCGCGTGCCGATCCGCAATCTTCTGCAGCTCAATCCGGGTTCGGTGGTGGAGCTGGAACGCGCCGCCGGCGAGCCGCTGGACATCTACGTCAACGGCACGCTGATCGCGCATGGCGAAGTCGTGGTCATCAACGATCGCTTCGGCGTACGGCTCACCGACGTGGTGAGTCCGGTCGAGCGCATCCGCAAGCTGCGCTGAGCGCGAGCCCTCCATGGACGGTGCCAGCCTGTTGCAGTCGATGCTGAGCCTGCTCGTCGTCGTCGCGGCGATCTTCCTGCTCGCCTGGGTGCTTCGCCGCGTGCAGGGCCTGCGCCCGAAATCGAACGCCGGAGTGCAGGTGCATGCCGGACTGTCGGTGGGAGGGCGCGAACGTGTGATGTGGATCGAGGCCGGCGGCAAGCATCTGCTGATCGGCGTCGCGCCGGGCCGCGTCAACACGCTGCACGTGTTCGACGAGGCTCCGCAGATCGAAACGGGCGAAGCAGGCGGCGTTCATCCGCAGGCTCCGAATTTTTCGGAGCTACTCAAGAAGGCCTTGGGCAAAGGCGACGCATGAATCGGTTTTCGACCCACACGATCGCGCTGGGCATTGCGCTGATCGGACTGCTGCCGATGGGCGCCGAAGCCGCGGCCGGCCTGCCGGCCCTCACGGTGACGCCGGCGCCCGGTGGCGGCTCCAGCTACAGCCTCAGCATTCAGACGCTGATCCTGCTCACCGGTATCACGCTGCTGCCGGCGGCGCTGCTGATGATGACGGCGTTTACGCGCATCATCGTGGTCATGGGGCTGCTGCGTCAGGCCCTGGGGACCGGCAACACGCCGTCCAATCCCGTGCTCGTGGGCCTGTCGCTGTTCCTGACTCTGTTCGTCATGAGCCCGACGATGGATGCCATCTACACGCAGGCCGCCAAGCCTTATCTCGATGGCCAGATGGAATTCGAGCCCGCGCTGCAGGCCGGCATGGCGCCGCTGCGCCAGTTCATGCTGACGCAGACGCGCGAGGCCGATCTGCTGACCTTCACGCGCATCGCCGGACTCGAAGGTTTCGAGAAGCCCGAGGACGTGCCGTTTCGCGTGCTGGCGCCGGCCTTCATCACCAGCGAGCTGTCCACGGCTTTCCAGATCGGCTTCATGCTGTTCATTCCGTTCATCGTCATCGACCTGGTCGTGTCCAGCGTGCTCATGAGCATGGGCATGATGATGCTGTCGCCGATGCTGATCTCGCTGCCGTTCAAGCTCATGCTGTTCGTGCTGGTGGACGGCTGGAGCCTGATCATGGGCTCGCTGGCGCAGAGTTTCGTGCGATGACGCCCGAAGACGTGATGACCCAGGGCCAGCAGGCCCTGCAGCTGGCGCTCATGATCGGGGCGCCGCTATTGCTGACCGCGCTGGCCGTGGGTCTGCTGGTCGGCATCTTCCAGGCCGCGACGCAGATCAACGAGCAGACGCTGAGCTTCATTCCCAAGGTCGTGGCGATGGCCGCGGTGCTCGTGTTCATGGGGCCGTGGATGCTGCGCATGGTGGTGGAGTTCACGCGGCGCCTGATCGAATCGATTCCGGCCGTCGTGCACTGAACGCAATGGAGATCAGCGACGCGCAACTGCAAGCCTGGCTGCAGGCCGCGCTGTTTCCGATGGCGCGTATCGGCGGCCTGCTGATCAGCGCGCCCGTGGTGGGTGACCGCTCGGCACCCGCGCGCGTGCGGCTGATGCTGTCGCTCGCGCTGACGTTGATCGTGGTGCCGCTGATGCCCGAACTGCCGCCGCTGCCGGCTTTCACGGCCGACTGGTGGATGCGCATCGCGCAGGAGCTGATGCTGGGCATCATGATCGGCTTCGTACTCAAGCTCGTCTTCGAGGGTGTGGTGCTCGCGGGCGAGTTGATCGGCAACAGCATGGGCCTGGGTTTTGCGCGCATGGCCGATCCGCTGCGTGGCACCGACGTGCCCGTGGTCGGCCAGTTCCTGCATCTGATGGCCGCGCTGCTGTTCGTGACGATGGGTGGGCACCTGCAACTGATCGAGCTGCTGGTGGGCAGCTTCCGCAGCGTGCCCGATGCCTCGCAGCTGCTGGTCGCCACGCAGTTCGAGACGCTGGCGAATCTCGGCGGCCGGGTGATGTCGGGTGCGGTGATGCTGGCGCTGCCGATGGTGGCCTCGCTGCTGCTGGTCAATCTGGCTTTCGGTGTCATGAGCCGTTCGGCGCCGACGCTCAACGGCATGTCGGTGGGCTTTCCGCTGGCGCTGGCGGTGGGTCTGATTCTGCTGCGCGTCGACCTGCCTCATCTGCGCATGGTCTTCACCGACCAGTTGCAGCAGGTCTGGCGCTTGCTGGAACTGCTGGTCAACCGCTGACGCCGCCATGTCGCAAAGCTCTTCGCAAGACAAGACAGAAAAGGCAACACCCAAGCGACAACGCGATGCGCGCAAGCGCGGGCAGGTGGCGCGCTCGCGCGAGTTGTCGACGGGCCTCGTGGTCGGAGCCACCGTGCTCGCGATCATGGGCATGGGGCATGGCTTTGCGGGCAAGGGCCTGTCGTTCATGCGGCAAAGCCTGACGCTCGAAGTGGGTCTGCTCGACGATCCGCACGCGCAAGTGGTGCTGCTGTTTCGCCGTCTGCTCGATGCGCTGCTGATGATCGCGCCGATCGCGGGCGTGGCCGCCATCGCGGCGATCGCCGCACCGACGCTGCTGGGCGGCTTCAACTTCAGCAGCGAGGCCTTTCAGCCCAAGTTCTCGCGCATCAACCCGCTGGCCGGACTCGGCCGCATGTTCTCGTCGACGGCGCTCGTCGAGCTCGGCAAGAGCCTGCTCAAGTTCGGCGCGCTGGGCGCGGTGGGCGGGCTGTCGATCTGGTCGCATCGCGACGAACTCATGCTGCTGTCCTCGCTCGACGTCGCCAGCGGCATCAAGGCGGCGCTGAGCCTGTCGCTGTCGACGCTGGTGTGGATGACGGGCGCGCTGATCGTGGTCGCCTTCGTCGACGCGCCCTACCAGTGGTGGAAGAACATGAAGGAGCTGCGCATGACCAAGCAGGAAGTGCGCGAGGAAATGAAGGAGTCCGACGGCCGCCCCGAGGTGAAGTCGCGCATCCGCCAGTTGCAGCACCAGATGGCGCGCCAGCGCATGATGGACAAGATTCCGGGTGCCGACGTGGTCATCACCAATCCGACTCACTATGCCGTGGCGATCCGCTACAGCGCCGGCAAGATGCGCGCGCCCATCGTGGTCGCCAAGGGTGCCGGCGTGATCGCCGCCGCGATCCGCGAGCTGGCCACGCAGCACAAGGTGCCGCTGGTGTCGGCGCCGCCGCTGGCGCGCGCGCTGTATCGCAGCGTGGAGCTCGATCGCGAAATTCCGGGCCAGCTCTATCAGTCGGTGGCGCAGGTGCTCACGTACATCTATCAGCTGCGCGCGGGCGGCATCGTCAGGGCCCCCGACCTGAGCGCGCCGGTGCCGGGCGGCGAGCCCGATCCGGAGTAGTGCTGCGGGTCAATGCAGGCCGTTGCCCAGCGCGGTCTGGGCGCCGGTTTCGTCGAGCAGCAACAGCGAGATGATGGCGCCATCCGTCATGTCGGGCGCGTCGAGCACGGCGATCTGATAGCGGCGCGCTCCATTGCGGGTCGGCAAGGCGATACCCATCGGGCCACTTTCGTAAACCTGCTGGCCATCGACCGTGGTGAAAACGAAGCGGTAGGTGCCGGGAGGAATGTTCACCGGCGTCGAATACGCCGTGCGCTGAAAGCCCTGTTCGCTGTAGGCCTGCGCGAGTTGCAGTCCCTGCTCGGGCGAGGTGGCATCGGGCGGCAATGCGTAGACGTTGAACGAGGGTGCGGCCGAGGCGACATGCACGAGCTGGACCTCGATTTGCCCTTCCGGGATCGTGGCCTCGGGGTTCACCACGGCGAAGCCGACGCTGTCCTGGGCCAGGTCGGTGCCGGTGGCGAACAGCGTGGTCTGGGCGCCATCGCCGATCTGGACATCGGGCACGTACAGCGTCTGCGTGCCGCCGGCATCGGTGACCGTGACGGGAATCTTGTAGGTGCAGACCGGCACGTCGAGCAGGCCGGAGGCCTCGCCGAAACGCATCGAGCCGAAATCGGCGCTCGTGTCGGGAACGTCGACGGCGATCGTCTGCGACGAGCTGATGGCGTTGACGACGCGGATCTCGCCACTGCCGGCGGCACAGGGACTCGCGTCGCCGCTGTCCAGGCCGCGGGCATCGACAGTGTCGCTATCCGAGCCTCCCGATCCGCCACAAGCACCCAGCACAAGACTTGCCGCGACCAGCAGGCCGCGAGCCACGCTCTGTTTTAATTGCATCTGAGTCCACGTCCCTGTGTCATCAGTGTCGCCGGGGTGGGCCCGGCGAATCGCATCCTGCGATGCCAGCAGCCTAGGCAGGCCGGCTTGCGAACGACTGAACCGGAAGCGGCAGGGCGAGTCCGCCTGGGACGAAGCGGGCATTCATCGGGGTGGGATGTCGGCGGTTTGCGTCGCCACGTCGCGCATAACCCCCGGTTATAGGCCTGGGGTGTCTATTCATTGGCCCCGGCGGCGGGCGCTGCCTAGGCTTCGATCTTCCATCATCGGCATCCTGCGTGCCGGCTTCGGCCCTGCGTCGATCCGCCCGCTCTGACCCACCATCGGGCTGCATTGGTGTAAGTTGCCAGGCAGTGCGTTGCCCTCGGACTTGAACATTCTTATGCGTCGTATTGGCCTGGCTTGGCAGATCCTCATCGCATTGGCGCTCGGCATCGTCGTCGGCGCCATCCTGCACAACGCCAGCGGCGACACGCGCGCCTGGGCCATCACTAACGTGCTGGCGCCGGCCGGGCAGATCTTCATCAAGCTGATCAAGATGATCGTGCTGCCCATCGTGCTGTCGTCACTGGTGGTCGGCATCGCCGGTGTCGGCGATGCCAAGAAGCTGGGCCGCATCGGCGCCAAGACCATCGTCTACTTCGAGATCGTGACCACGGTGGCGATCGTCGTCGGCGTGCTGTTCGCCAACCTCGCGCAGCCGGGCACCGGCATCGATATGAAGAGCCTGTCGACCACCGACATCAGCTCCTACGAGGCCACCACCGAAGCCGTCGAGAGCAAGCCGCACGGCCTGATTCCGACCATCCTCGGCCTGATTCCGAGCAACGTGTTCGCCTCGCTGGCCAGCGGCGAGATCCTGCCGATCATCTTCTTCTCGGTGCTGTTCGGCCTGGGCCTGTCGTCGCTGCCGGCGCATCATCGCGACCCGCTCGTGCAGATGTTCCGCAGCGTCGCCGAGACCATGTTCGTGGTCACCAACATGATCATGAAGTACGCGCCCATCGGCGTGTTCGCGCTGATCACGGTCACGGTCGCGAACTTCGGTTTCGCCTCGCTGCTGCCGCTGGGCAAGCTGGTGATCCTGATCTACGCCGCGATCCTGTTCTTCGGCTTCGTCGTGCTGGGCGGTATCGCGCGCTGGTGCGGCTTCAACATCATTACGATGATGCGGCTGCTCAAGGATGAACTGATCCTGGCGTTCTCCACCGCGAGCTCCGAGGCCGTGCTGCCCAAGCTCATGGAGAAGATGGAAGGCTACGGCGTGCCCAAGAGCATCGCCAGCTTCGTGATTCCCACGGGCTACTCGTTCAACCTCGACGGCTCCACTCTGTACCAGAGCATCGCCGCCATCTTCATCGCGCAGCTCTACGGCATCGACCTGAGCCTCACGCAGCAGCTGGTGCTGATCCTCACGCTGATGGTGACCTCCAAGGGCATCGCGGGCGTGCCGGGCGCTTCGCTGGTGGTGCTGCTGGCGACGCTGGGCGGCGTTGGCATTCCGCTCGAAGGTGTGGCCTTCATCGCCGGTGTCGACCGCATTCTCGACATGGCGCGCACGGCCATGAACGTGGTCGGCAACGCGCTGGCCGCACTCGTGATCGCCAAGTGGGAAGGCAAGTACGACGCTGTGCAGGGCGCGCAGTACGAGCGCGAGCAGCTCGGCGGCCAGCCCGTGTAGCCGCGATCGCCGGTCACCGGACGTAAGGGGCCGTCAACGAAAAAGGGCGCCGCGAAATGCGGCGCCCTTTTTCGTTGACGCAGTGTCCGAGCGAGATCAGACGTTGAAGCGAAAATGCAGCACGTCGCCTTCCTTGACGATGTACTCCTTGCCTTCCAGGCGCAGGCGGCCGGCTTCCTTGCAGCCGGCTTCGCCCTTGTACTGAATGTAATCGTTGTAGGCGATGGTTTCGGCGCGGATGAAGCCTTTCTCGAAGTCGGTGTGGATCACGCCGGCGGCCTGCGGCGCAGTGGCGCCGATCTTCACCGTCCAGGCGCGCACTTCCTGCACGCCGGCAGTGAAGTAGGTCTGTAGGCCCAGCAGGCTGTAGGCGGCGCGGATCACGCGATCCAGGCCCGGCTCTTCCAGCCCCAGGTCCTTGAGGAACTCCGCCTTGTCGGCGTCGTCGAGCTGACCGATTTCGGCTTCGATGGCGGCGCATACGGGCACCACTTCTGCCTTCTCTTCGGCGGCCAGCGCACGCACGGCCTTGAGGTATTCGTTCTCGACCGACAGGCCGGCTTCGTCGACGTTGGCGATGTAGAGCAGCGGCTTGGCGGTGATCAGGTGCAGATCGCGGATCGTCGCCATCTGGTCGGCATCCAGGCCCAGCGAGCGGACCGGCAGTGCCTGGTCGAGGTGGGGCTGGCACAGCTTGAGCACTTCGAGGCGCGCCTGCGCGACCTTGTCGCCGGTCTTGGCGACTTTGGCGGCGCGGTCGATGGCGCGCGTCACGCTGTCGAGGTCGGCCAGCGCGAGTTCGGTGTTGATGATGCCGATGTCGCGAATCGGATCGACGCCGCCGGCGACGTGGATGATGTCGTCGTTGGCGAAGCAGCGCGTGACGTGGGCGATGGCGTCGGTTTCGCGGATGTGGCTCAGGAACTGGTTGCCCAGGCCTTCACCCTTGGAGGCGCCGGCGACGAGACCGGCGATGTCCACGAACTCCACCTGCGCGCCGATGATCTTGTTGGGCTTGACGATCTCGGCCAGTGCCTTCAGGCGCGGATCGGGCACCGGCACCACGCCGACGTTGGGGTCGATGGTGCAGAAAGGATAATTCTCCGCCGCCGCGTTCTGCGCGTTGGTCAGGGCGTTGAAGAGAGTGGACTTGCCGACGTTCGGCAGGCCGACGATGCCGCATTTGATGCCCAAGGCGATGTTCCTGTGGAAAGACCGTGATGTGCCGATAGCAAAATGAGTGGGCCGACTTGAACCGGCTCGATCGCTGCATCACCATCGCGCAACTCGACCGAGAGATTCCAGAATGAAGCCCGTCACTTCCCGAATGGGGCGCATTATCCCCCATTTCCCGCAGCGGTTCGGCGTCCTGATCGCGCTGTGGCTGAGCGGTGCCACCTGGAGCGTGGCCCAGGCCGCCGCTTTCGAGGTGCAGATGCAGCTCGATCGCGCTGGTCAGCTCCTGGAAGTGCCGATGACCGTCGTGCCTTCGGGCGAGCGCGTCGAAGTGCCCGTGACGCCGGCCGGTGGCAAGCTGCATGTCTACGTGCGTGCGCTCGGCCTGCCGGGCGTCAGCGGCCAGGGCATGCTCGACCTGCAGCTGTTCGAAGGCGAGGGCGTCAAGCTCACGCAGGTCGCCTCGTTCACGATGCCAACCTACCTGGGCACGCAGAACAGCGCCGACATCAAGACCGCCACCGGTAACCTGCTGGTCAAGGCCTACATGCAGGCCACCGACAAGCAGCCCGACGTCTCGCTGGTGCCGATCGCCGCGCCGACGCCGCCGACGCTGGCCTCGATCCGCCAGCGCGAAAAGGAAGAAGCCGATCGCCTGGCCGCCATCAAGGCCGAGGAAGAAGCGGCCCAACAGGCCGCCCTCGCCGCCGCCAGGGCCGAGCAGGAGGCCGCCGAGGCCCTCGCGCGCGCCGAGCGCGAGGAAGCCGAGCGCGTCGCCGCCGCAGCCCGTGCCGAACAGGAAGCCGCCGAGCGTCTGGCCGCGGCCGAAGCCGCTCGTATCCAGCAGGAGGAGGCCGAGCGGGTGGCGGCTGTCGAACGGGCCCGCCAGGCCGAGCAAGAACGCGTCGCCGCCGAGGAGCGTGCGCGTCGCGAGGAAGCCGAACGTGTCGCTGCGGCCGAAGCCCGTGCGCGTCAGGAAGAAGCCGAGCGCATCGCGGCCGCCGAGGCTGCGAAGAAGGCCCAGGCCGAAGCCGAGGCCCAGGCTGCGGCGCTCAAGGCTGCAGAAGCCGAACGTGTCGCGGCTGCGCAGGCCGCCGCCGCTCAGGCCGAGAAGCTCGCGGCCGCCGAAGCCGCGGCCAAGGCCAGCAGCGCTGCGCCGTCCGAACCCGATCCCATCGGCGACATCATCGCCTCGCTGGCGACCTCCGAGCATCGCCCGGTGCAGGCGGCGCACGTAGCGCCTGCGGTTGCGACCGGCGATGCGCTCGCCGCCATGCCGCTGACGCCGGCCGTCGCCAAGCAGCCCGCCGCACTGCCGGCGCCGATGATGGAACTCGCCATCGGCAAGTCCGCGATGCCCGAAGTGCCGGCTTCGCTGACGCTGCCGGCCGAAGCCACACTGGCCTCGTCGACTGCGCCATCGTCCGGAGCCGCGCTGCTCAAGCCTTCACGCTCGCTGGTCTCCACGCCCGTGCAGGGCGCCGGCGTGTGCCACGAGAAGGGCAAGCCGCTGGAGATCTGATTCCGGCGCACCGCAGCGGGCACCGGATCGGAGCCGGGTCGCCGTCACGAAAAAGGCCGAGCGTGTGAGCGCCCGGCCTTTTTCGTTTTCAGTGATGACCCAGGCAGGTCGCGGCGATCAGGCTGCCGAGGTGTGCAGCTGCTGCACGGCCTTGTCCCAGCTCTGCTTGAACCAGGTTTCCACGGCGTCGAGCGAGCGTTCTAGGCCCGACAGGATCGCGTCCTCGTCGGCCTTGTTGGCTCGCCCCAGCACGTAGTTGAGCACGAGATTCTTGTCGCCTGGATGGCCGATGCCGATGCGCAGCCGGCGATAGGCCTCGCCCTGCGATTTGTGGATGTCGCGCAGGCCGTTGTGGCCGCCATGCCCGCCGCCGAGCTTCAGGCGCATCGCGCCGGCCGGCATGTCGAGCTCGTCGTGGGCGATCAGCAGCTGACCCGGCGTGAGCTTGTAGAAGTTCGCCATCGCCGCCACCGCCTGGCCGCTGCGATTCATGAAGGTGGCGGGCTTGAGCAGCAGCACGTCGGCGCCGCCGATCTTCACGCGCGCCATCTCGCCGAAGAACTTCGATTCGACGCGGAAACTGCCGCCGTAGCGGCGGGCGGCGAGATCGGCGAACCAGAATCCGGTGTTGTGGCGCGTGAGCGCGTATTCGGGCCCGGGGTTGCCGAGTCCGACGATGGCGTGGAGCGAGTCGGGCATTGCGTGATCGATGTGCGGCTGGCGTCTGCGGCGGACCATAACAAAAAGCCCCGCCGGCGAGGGCAGGGCTTCTTGTGAATCCGCAGGCCACCCGGAGTGGGTGGCGTGGCGGCTTACTTCTTCTTGGGAGCCGGGGCAGCCTTGGCTTCCGGGGCCTTCTGGTTCGAGGCCGGCACTTCGGCGGAAGTCGGAGCGGCTTCCTCTTCGTCGGCGGCCTTCGGCAGATGGATCGCCACGACCGCGAGGTCGTTGTCGTGCTTCAGTTCGACGAAGGCGACGCCTTCCGGCAGCGCGATCTGCGACAGGTGGATCGACTCGTTGACGTTAAGGCCGGAGATGTCGATCTCGAAGGCTTCGGGCAGATCCTTCGGCAAGCACTCGACTTCCACTTCGTTGACCAGGTGCTCGACGAAGCCGCCGCCGGTCTTGACGCCCGGAGCCACGTCACCGCCCTTGAAGTGCAGCGGAACGCGGATGCGCAGGGCCACGTCGGCCAGGATGCGCTGCAGATCGAGATGCAGAACCTGCTCGCGAACCGGGTGGCGGTGCAGGTCCTTGAGCACGACCTGTTCGCTCTCGCCGCCGATCTTCAGCGTGATGATCGCCGAGTAGAAGGCTTCGAGCTTGAGCTGCTTCCACAGTTCGTTGTGGTTGACGCTGATCATCTGCGGCGCACCCTTGCCGCCGTAGACGATGCCGGGGACCGAGCCCGCGTGGCGCAGACGGCGGCTCGCACCCGTTCCCTGCTCCGAGCGTGCTTCGGCTTCGATGACGAATTTCTGTTTCATGGGAAAACTCCGGAAAAATGTTGACGACCCGGGCCGCGACCAGCCACGGGGGCGCGGATTCTAAGGGAGCGGTCGAAACTTCGCCACTGGTCGGGGCTCGCCGTCGCTTGACGTTTCGGCACAACCGGGCAGGCTAGCGGGCTTTGCCGGGCGCGGAGCCACAGTGCGCATATTGCTGGTCGAGGACGACAGGATGATCGGCGACAGCCTGCGCGCCGACCTGCGCCGTCGCGGCCATGCCGCCGACTGGGTGCAGGATGCGCCGGCCGCCGTCACCGCCGCCGCCGCGCAGCACTTCGATCTCGTGGTGCTGGACCTGGGCCTGCCCCGGGGCGACGGGCTCGACGTGGTGCGCCAGCTGCGCGGCCGCGGCTTCGCCGAGCCCATCCTGATCCTGACCGCGCGCGACGCCACCGCGATCAAGGTGGCCTGCCTGGATGCCGGTGCCGACGATTACCTGACCAAGCCTTTCGACCCCGACGAGCTGGCCGCGCGCATGCGCGCGCTGGTGAGGCGCAAGGGCGGGCAGTCGGCGCCGCTGATCGAGCACCGCGATCTGGTGCTGGATCCGGCCGCGCATCGCGTGACCCAGGCCGGCGTCGAGCTGAGCCTGTCGCCGCGCGAATTCGCCATCCTGCAGGCCCTGCTGGAGCGGCCCGGGCAGGTGTTGTCGCGCACGCAGCTGGAGGATCGGCTCTACGGCTGGGGCGAGGAAGTGGAGAGCAATACCGTCGACGTGCATCTGTCCGGCCTGCGTCGCAAGCTCGCGGCCGGCACCATCCAGAACGTGCGCGGCGTGGGCTGGCGCATGGCGCCATGAGCTCGCTGCGCACGCAATTGCTGCTGTGGCTGCTCGGCGCGCTGCTGCTGACCGGCCTGGCCGGCGCCGCGGCGCTGTACCGCCAGGCCTTGGACGAAGCCGATCTGGTGTTCGACCAGCAGCTGCAGGAAACCGCCCGCGCGCTGCGCGACCGCAGCTTTCTGCAGCCGGCGCCGGAGTACGGCGAACGCGAGGCCGAGGCCGATCTGGTGGTGCAGGTCTGGAGCCTGACCGGCGTGCGCGTCTATCTGTCGCGCAAGCACGCCAGCCTGCCGGGCCTGACCACGCTGGGTTTCTCCACGGTCAAGACGCCCGAGGGCGAATGGCGCGTCTATGGCCTGCGCACGGCCTTCAACGTGATTCAGGTGGCGCAGCCCATGCGCGTGCGCGAATCGCGCGCCGCGCACCTGGCCGTGCGTGTGCTGCTGCCGTTCGCGCTGCTGGTGCCTGCGCTGGGCATGATTATCTGGATGTCGGTCGGGCGCACGCTGCGGCCGCTGCGTGCGCTGGCCCTGCAGGTCAGCACGCGGCCGGCCGGCGAGGCCGCGCCGCTGCGCGAGCAGGGCCTGCCGGCCGAGGTGCGGCCGCGGGTGGCCTCGCTCAATGATCTGCTGGCGCGTCTGACCAGCCTGCGCGAGCGCGAACGCCGCTTCATCGCCGACGCGGCGCACGAACTGCGTACGCCGCTGACGGCCTTGCGCCTGCAATTGCGCGGGCTGGACCAGGCCAGCGAGGCGGAGCGTCGCCAGGCCGTGGCCGACCTCGAAGCCGGCGTTGGCCGCGCCTCGCGACTGGTCGAGCAGATGCTGGCGCTGGCGCGCCAGGACGCGCCGGAGCCAATCGCGCGCCGCGTGATCTCGCTGGCCGAGCTGGCGCGCGAGGTGGTGGGCGAGCTGTTTCCGGCCGCGGACGCACGTTCGCTGGACCTGGGCGTCAGCGAGGCGGCCGGCGGCGAGATCGAAGGCGAGGTCGAGTCGATCAAGGCCCTGCTGCGCAATCTGATCGACAACGCCATCCGCCACTCGCCGGTGGGCGGGCGCATCGACGTGTCGGTGCGGGCCCTGCCCGCGGCGCTGGAACTGGCCGTGGCGGACCAGGGCTCGGGCATCGCGCCCGAGGAGCGTGCGCGCGTGTTCGACCGCTTCTACCGAGCACCCGATGCGCCACCGGGCGGTAGCGGCCTGGGCCTGGCGATCGTGCGCAGCATCGCCGATGCGCACGGCGCCACGGTGACGCTCAACGATGCCGACGGCGGGCCCGGCCTGAAGGTATCGGTGCGTTTTGCGATGCGGAGCCGCGCGCAGTGAAGGCCGCCACGCCCGATTCGCGCCTGGAGGCGGCGGCCGGCCTGGCTTTCGTGTTGCTGTGGAGCACGGGGTATCTGGCGGCGCAGTTCGGCTTGTCGGGCAGCGGGGCTTTCACGCTGGCGGTGCTGCGCTTCGCCGGTTCGGCGGCGATCATCGGCCTGTGGCTGCTGCTGACGCGGCCGGCGCGCCCGACCGCATCGGAATTGCGGCACGCCGCCTGCGCCGGCTTGCTGCTGCAGGCGGGGTTTTTCGGATTCGCCTACGCCGGCATGCGCGCGGGCGTTCCGCCGGCGACGGCCGGTCTCATCGCCGGACTGATGCCGCTGACCACGGCGCTCGGTGCCGCGTGGCTGCTGGGCGAGCGCATGCGTCGCTACACGCCGCTGGGCCTGCTGCTGGGTCTGGCCGGCGTGCTGTTCGTGGTCGGTCCCAAGCTGACCGAGCCCGGGTCGCTGCTGGGCTATGGGTTCATGCTGCTGTCGCTGTTGTCGCTGAGCTTCGGCACGCTCTACCAGAAGCGCCATGGCACGCAGCTGGATCCGCGGCTGTCGCTGACGGTGCAACTGCTGGCCTCGTTCGTCGCGCTGCTGCCGGTGGCCTGGCTGCTCGAGGGCTTTCACTACGAGCCGACGCCGGCCGTGCTCGGCGGCACGGCCTGGGCGATCCTGGTCAATTCCTGCGCCGGCCTGCTGCTGTACCTGTGGCTTTTGCGCCAGGGCGCGGCGGCGCGCGTCGCCGGCCTGTTCTATCTGGTGCCGCCGGCCACGGCGGTGCTGGCGGCCCTGGTGCTGGGCGCGG
>JALRLM010000602.1 GCA_023254435.1 Hydrocarboniphaga sp. | reverse complement strand
GGTGTGCCCGAGCTACATCTCCACGGGCATGTTCGAGGGCGCCAAGGCGCCGCTGATGACGCCCATCCTGACGCCCGAAGTGGTCACCAACCGCGTCTGGGCGGCGATGAAGACCGGCAAGCCGCTGCTGATGATGCCGTGGACGGTGCGCCTGGCCGTGCTCGCGCGCGGCCTGCTGCCGCTGCGGCTGTGGGATCTCATCGCCGACAAGGTCTTCGGCATCTACAACAGCATGGCGCACTTCTCGGGCCGTCACTGAAAGTCGTGAGAACGACCTGGCCTTGTCATTCAGACGACAGCGCCATGCGCCAGGATAAGATGGCGTACTGAGTTAGCCATCCCCCAGCAAACAAAACTAAAGACGAGGGAGAACCCATGAATTACTTCGTGACGGGCGCCACCGGCTTCATCGGCAAGTTCCTGCTCGAGCGCCTGCTCGAGCGCGAGGAGGCCAAGGTCTACGTGCTGGTGCGCGAAGGTTCGCGCGACAAGCTCGAGAACCAGCTGCTGCGCTACGGCGATGCGGCCTCTCGCGTCGTGCCCGTGGTCGGCGACGTCACCGAACCCGGTCTGGTCAAGGCCGCCGACTTCAAGAAGCTGGCCGGCAAGATCGAGCATGTGTTCCACCTGGCCGCGCTCTACGACATGACCATGGACGATGCGATGGCCGATCGCATCAACAACGAGGGCACGCGCAACGTCGTCGCCTTCGTCAACGACCTCGGCGGCGAAGTGAAGCTGCACCACGTTTCGAGCATCGCCGTGGCCGGCGGCGAGCACGTGGGCAAGTTCACCGAAGACATGTTCGACGTCGGGCAGAGCACCGACCATCCGTACTACCGCACCAAGTTCCAGTCCGAAGCGATCGTGCGCGGCGAATCCAAGGTGCCGTTCCGAATCTATCGTCCGGGCATCGTCGTCGGTCACAGCGAGACCGGCGAGATGGACAAGATCGACGGTCCCTACTACTTCTTCAAGGCCCTGCAGAAAGTCAGCCACAAGGTGCCCAAGTGGATTCCGCTGCTGGGCATCGAAGGCGGTCGCATGCCGATCGCGCCGGTGGACTACATCGCCAAGGCCATCGACGTCATCGCCCACAAGCCTGGCCTCGACAGCCAGTGCTTCCACCTCATGCAGAACAAGTCGCCCACGGTCGGTGAGCTGCTGGCCATCTGCATGGAAGTGGCGCACGGCCCCGAGTTCGCCGCCAGGATCCAGTTGCCGGTGATTCCGGGCTCGCTGCGCAGCATCGGCTCGCGCGTGGCCAAGGTCGTGCCCGAGGCCGTGCAGCAGAAGGTCGCCGACGCCGTCGGCGTGCCGATGTCGGTGATCGGCTATGCCTTCAACCGCACCGCCTTCGACAACAAGCATGCGCGTGCCGCGCTCAAGGGCACGGGCGTGGAATGCCCCGACATCCGCGACTACGCCGACAAGCTCTGGTCGTACTGGGAGCTGTTCCTCGACCTGCGTGTGAAGATTCCGGCCAGCGCGATGCAGAAGCTCGCCGGCAAGGTGGTGCTGGTCACCGGCGCCAGCTCGGGCATCGGCTTCAACGCCGCCAAGAAGTTCGCCGCGGCCGGCGCCAAGGTGATCCTGGTGGCGCGCACCAAGGACAAGCTCGACGAAGCCAAGCTGATCATCGAAAAGGCCGGCGGCGAGGCGCATGTCTACCCTTGCGATCTCACCAACATGCAAGACATCGACCGCATGGCCGACGAGGTGCTGGCCGACTTCGACCACGTGGACGTGCTCATCAACAACGCCGGCCGCTCGATCCGCCGCGCGGTCATGGAGTCGACCACGCGCTTCCACGACTTCGAGCGCACCATGGAGCTCAACTACTACGGCGCCGTGCGCCTGATCATGAAGTTGCTGCCGAGCATGGCCAAGCGCAAGAGCGGCCACATCGTCAACATCAGCTCCATCGGCGTGCTGGCCAACGCCGCGCGCTTCTCGGCCTACGTCGCCAGCAAGGCCGCGCTCGACGCCTTCACGCGCTGCCTGTCGGCCGAAGTGCGCAGCCACAACATCCACACCACGGCGATCTACATGCCGCTGGTGCGCACGCCGATGATCGCGCCGACCAAGATCTACGACTACGTGCCGACCTGGAGTCCCGAAGACGCCGGCGACACCGTGATGAAGGCGGTGCTCGAGCGTCCCAAGTCCATCGCCACCACGCTGGGCACGGCGGCCTCGGTCAGCTACGCGCTGTGGCCCAAGCTCAACGACTACGTGCTCTCCTGGGGCTTCCGCCTGTTCCCGTCGTCGTCGGCGGCGCGCAAGGGCCGTCGCGAAGGCGCCAAGCCGACGCTGGAGCAGGTGGTGTTCGCCAACGTCTTCAAGGGCGAACACTGGTAAACAGCAGCGTTCGCGCGGCATCGCCGTCGCGGACGCCTGCTCGTCGCCGCGTATCGACAGCAGGCCGCAGGCGCCCGGCCTGCTAGTCTGTGGCGCTGAATGACCGCGCTCCGCCTGCCCGTATCCCCCGCCGTTCGCCTGCCCGCGTCGTTCGCGACGGCGCTGCTCGTGCACGTGCTGGCGCTGGTGGCACTGCCGACCATCGGCCGCTGGGTGGAGCGCGCTTCCATGGCGGCCGCGCCGCCGCTGGAACTGCCGCCGTCGCCGCCCGGCGAAGTGATTCCGATCAAGCTGCCGCAGAGTTCCAGCTTCGAGCTCGTCACCGAGCTCGGCAGCATCAAGCGCAGCACCGCCGGCAAGCAGGGCATCGCCCTGCCCTCGGCCAGCGCCGCGCGCGGCACCGCCCTGAGTCTCAGCGCCAGCCTGGCCGACGCCGCGCGCCAGGCCCAGGCCGCCTACGAGCGCCTGCATCCGCAGGCCGAAACCACACGCTTCGTCGCCGAGCTGCGGCTCGCCGGCAGCGGCCTGGCCGTCGCGCGCGATGGCGCTGCGAAGCGCATCGCACCGGCCACGCCGGCCCCCGCCGGCGCCTTGCCCGATCGCCAGCAGGCCTTGCGCGAACGCGAGCGGCGCGCCCAGGCCCAGCCAGCCCAGGAGCCGAAAGCGCCACCGCGCAGCGAGCCGCCCGTGCGCGCCGAAGCACCGTCGCCGGCGCCCAAGCCGGCGACTTCGCCGCCACCGCCCGAGCCGATTCGCGCGCTGCCGGCCGAGGAGCGGCCGACGCCGATGATCTACGCCCCCGAGCCCGAGGCGCCGCGCAGGCCGCTGCAGCCGCCGGCCGGCCCCGACATGCTGGCCGAGTCGGGACCTGTGCAGGCCTATCGCGGTCCCTTGCCCGACGTCATCGCCGACGCGCCGCAGCTGCCCGCGCCGGGCACCGACAGCTTCAATGCGCCGGTCACGGCCGGCGGTCCCGTGGTCGGCGAAGGCGCAGCACCCGAGCGCGGACCCGGCGAGCCCGTGGCCAACCGCATGGTGTTCTTCCAGCGCCTGACCAACCACCTGTTCCAGGTCAACCAGCAGGTGCTGGCCGAAGCCATTCGCGCCACGCCGCGCCTGACCGTGGAGGTGCATTTCCGCATCGACCGCAACGGCCGCGTGATCGAAGCCGCGGTCACGCGCAGCACCGGCAGCGCGCAGCTCGACGACAAGGCCGTGAGCGTGGTGCAGCGCGCCTCGCCGGTGCCGCGCCTGCCGCCCGACATGCCGCAGCAACAGCTGGAGCTCAGCTTCCCGGTGCAAATCTATCGGTGACATGACCGAGTCCGATTCCCGCCCTGGCCACCGCTCCGGCTCGCGCATCGAGCCCACGCTGGGGCCGTCGCCCTCCAGCCTCGAGCGCACTCCGTTGCCCGAGTCGCCGCCGCGCCGCGCCGAAAGCCCGGCTTCGACGATCGCCATCGAGGCGCCACGGCCGCCGCCGAGCACCGAGCCGCTGCCGGTCGCGCCGTCTGTGGCGCGCGACGCCGAGGCATTCGAGCCCGACGAGCCGTCCTACGCCGATCCACCGCCCGAGCCGCGTCCGCGTGGTTTGCTATGGCGCATCGTCGGCCGCGTGCTGGGCCTGCTCGACCGGCTGCCCTGGCTGCTGCCGCTGGGCAGCTTCCTGGCCGGCGTGCTGAGTTTCGTGCTGGTCAGCCGCGGTGCCGGCATGGCGCGGCCCATCGCCTTCGTCGCCCTGCTGAGCTGGCCCTGGCTGCTGGTGCAACGCGCATTGCGCGGGGCGCTGGTGCGACGCTTCCCCTCGCGCTGGACGCCCTACGCGCTGCAGATGATCACGCAGTCGCTGCAGCAGGAGGTACTGTTCTTCGCGCTGCCCTTTCTGTTCTTCGCCACCCAGCCCGACTGGGGGCAATGGCTGTTCACGGGCCTGGCCGGGCTCGCCGCGCTGATCAGCGTGGTCGACCCGTTCTACGAAAAGCGCATCGCCCAGCGGCCGGCCTCGAACCTGCTGTTCCATGCCTACTGCAGTTTTCTGTGCACGCTGGTCGTGCTGCCGCTGGCGCTCAAGGTCCAGCTCGAGAACGCGCTGCCGCTGGCACTGGGCCTGACCGGCGTCGGTCTGCTGCTGGGCCTGCCGGCGGCCTGGTCCGATCTGCGCAACGGCCAGGCGCGGCGCCTGGGCCTGATCGGCCTGCTGCTGGCGCCGGCTGCGCTGTGGCTGCTGCGCGCGCACGTGCCGCCGGCCGGGCTGTCGGTGACCGAGGCCATCGTCACCCAGAGCGTGGAGGATCGCCGGCCCGGCGCGGCTCTGCGCACCATCAGCGCCAGCGCGCTGAAGGCGCGCGGCGCGGTGGCTTTCGTCGCCATTCGCGCGCCCATGGGCCTGGAGCAGACGGTGTACTTCCAGTGGTCGCAGAACGGCCACAAGCTCGATCGCATCGCCGCCGAGATCACCGGCGGCGGCAAGACCGGCTGGCGCACCTACAGTCGCAAGCGCAACTTCCCCGAGGACCCGCGCGGGCAGTGGCGCGTGGACCTGCTGACGCCCGACGGCCAGCTCATCGAGCGCCTGCGCTTCACGGTGGAGTGACGTCGCTGCGACGCGCAGCAAAAAGGGCAGGTGCCTGCGCACCTGCCCTCGGGTCCTGCGTCAGGCGACCGATCAGTTCTTGATCGCTTCCACCTGGATGCGCAGCTTGACCTTGCCCAGGTCGCCGTCGGCGTACTTGCTGATGCCGAAGTCGCCGCGGTTGAAATCGGCGGTGGCGTCGGCGCCGCAGACTTCCTTCTTGAGCATCGGGTGCTGGATGCACTTGAAGCTGTCGATGGAGAGCTTCACGGGCTTGGTCACGCCGTGCAGCGTGAGCTGGCCGTCGACTTCGCTAGGCGTGCTGCCGCTGTACTTGACCTTGCCCTTGTAGGTGGCGGTCGGGTACTTGGCGGTGTCGAACCAGTCCGGGCCGTTGGCGTGCTCGTTCATCTTGTCGTGGCCGAAGTCGACGCTGGTGGTGTCGATGGTGATGTCGACGCTGCCGGTCTTGGCGGCTTCGTCGAGCACCACGCTGCCGCTGCTCTTGTTGAACTTGCCGCGCCAGAACGAGATGCCCATGTGCGGGGCTTCGAAGCTCGGGTAGGTGTGGCTGGGTTCGATGGTGTAGGTGGCCGGGGCGGCGGAAGCGGCACTGGCCCAGAGCGCGGCGGCGGTGGCGACGAGTGCGGCGGCTTTGATCTTCATGAGAGGTCCTTGTGTTGGTAGACGGATATCGCGAGGGATCGCGGTGGGTTGAGCGGCGGGCCTGGCGGTGAGCGAACTCAGGACTGGGGCACCGCGATGCGGAAGCGCACGATGACGGCGTCGTCGAGCACATCGTTCCATTCGTCGTCGCCGATGGCGTAGGCGGCGCGCGACAGCCTGGCTTCGCCGGTGAACACACGCGAGCCGTTTTCTTCGGCGGTCGTGAAGGTCACGGTCACCGGGTTGGTCTTGCCCTTGATGCTGAGTTCGCCGCTGGCTTCGAAATGCGTGTCGTCGATCTTGCGCACGCTGCCGGAGACGAAACGCGCCTGTGGATGCTGGCTGCTGTCGAACCACTCGGGCTTGCGCACTTCGGCGTTGTAGTCGGGGTCGCCGATGTCGAAGCTGGCAGTCTCCACCACGAACTCGGCCTTGGCGTCCTGAGGCGCCGCGGGATCGAAGCTCAGCGATTCGGCCGAAAAGCGCGTGAAGTTGCCGGTGACCGGCACGTTCATCTGGCGGAATTCGGCGCTCAGCTCGCCCGAAGTGGCGGCCGGCGCGGCGGCTTCGTCGGCGCTACCGGCGACGGTTTTGGTCGGGCTCGATTCACCTGCGAACAACAGCGCCACCGTCGAGAACGCCACCAGCGTGGCGAGCATGGCCAGGTTGGCCCAGGCCGCACCGCGCGGCAGCATGCGGCCCAGCACGCCGTCGCGACGCACGAGCTGGTGCAACAGGGCGGCGCCGGCGTGGCCGATCAGCACCGCGATCAGCAGATAGTTGAGCCAGCCGTGCACGGCGCCGAGCGTCTTCGCCAATTCGGCGTTCTTGGCCAGCAGGTCGGGCAGCGGCAGCAGGCCCAGGTAGACGGTCTGGTAACCCGAGGCCGAGCTGTGCAGCCAGCCCGACAGCGGAATCGCGAACATCAGCACGTAGAGCAGCGCATGCGCGGCGTGCGCGGCCAGGTGCTCCAGCGCCGAACCGCTGGTCAGCGCCGGCGGGCGATGCGTGGCGCGCCAGGCCGCGCGCGCGATGGCGAGCAGAAAGACGGTGACGCCCATCCACTTGTGCCAGCTGTAGTAGCGCAGCTTATCGGCCGAGGCCGGCAGGTCGTGCATGAACAGGCCCAGCGCATAGCCAGCGAAGATCAGCAGGGCGATCAGCCAGTGCAGGGCGATGGCCGGCGGGCGATAGCGGCCGGATTCCGGCGGCTGGGCTGGCAGGGTGTCGGTCATGGGTCTGGGGGTAACGGTATCCGGCGACTATAGGGGTGCGGGCCGCGTGCTCCAAGCGGAAGCATTTGAAACGATGAATCAGAAATTCTGATGCCGCCGTGACCGCACGACCTGATCGCGGCTCTAGCGGCCGCCGCTGATCAGGGCCGTGAAGCGCGGTGCCACGGCGCGCGCGAGGGCATGCAGCAGCAGGGCGATGAGCACCGTGAGCAGCGGAATGGCGAAGAACAGCAGCAGCACCAATGCGCTCGATTGCGGCTGCAGCAGGCGATAGGCGAGCTTGCGCAGCACGGTCAACAGCGGCTCGTGCACCGCGAACACGAAGAAGCTCGCCGCGCTCAGTGCGATCAGGCGGTCGACGAGTGCGGGCGAGCGCAGCGCGTAGCCCGACAGAACCAGCGTGCTCGCCACGCCCAGCAGCACGTCGAGCTTGTGCAGCAGCGCCCCGGCCGCGCTGCCGGTCAGCGCGGCGTCGAGCAGCATCACGGGCACGAAGGCCAGCACGATGAGGCGGCCGTGGCGGTCGACGGCGAACAGATCGCGCCGCTGGCAGGCCAGCCAGGCGCCGATGCTGAAGAACAGCGTGCCCTCCACCGACGGCATCGGCAGCGGCCAGACCGAGAACTGCCAGGCCAGGTAAAGCGGCACCAGCACCGCCCAGGACAGTCGCGTGATCGCCGCATGCAGCACGGGGCTCAGCACGATCAGCAGCATGAGATCGCGGATGAACCAGAACTGGTAGGCGATCGGCGTGCGCGTGATGCCGAATACGGCGTCCACGGCGTCGAAGAGGCTGTACTGCGCGATCGGCAGCTTGTCGCTGGAGAACAGGGATTGCAGTCCCGGCAATTGCTGCGCGGCGGCGGTCAGCACCAGGATCAGCAGATTCCAGAACAGGAAGGGCAGCAGCAGCGTCACGGCGCGGCTGCGCAGCTTGTCGAGGTAGCGCGGCGTCGACCACGACCCGCCGTAGAAGAACAGGTAGCCCGACATCAGGAAGAACAGCGGCACGGCGATGCGCGCGATGCCCTGCACGACCAGGTTGCGCACGAAGTCGGCGCCCGCATGCTCACCCGCGAGGCCCACGGTGCTGCCGTCGGCGAAGTTCAGCGAGGTGCCGTAGGCGTGGATGAAGACCACGCCGACGATCAGCGGAAAGCGCAGCAGCGCCAGGCGCGACGAGGCTTGTGGACTCAAGAGCGGGTCGGGTGCGGAATAGGGGCGCGCGGTGATCGCGCGAGTTCCGCAGTCTGCCGTCCGCGGCGCGGTCGGCGCAACGCGGACGGATGCAGCCGGAGTGCGATCAGGCGCTGCGCGCCAGGCGCTCGCGACGCTGCGCCACGCTGGAGGCGAGGCCGCGCAGCACTTCGACGCTGTCGTCCCAGCCGATGCAGGCGTCGGTCACGCTCTGTCCGTAGCACATGCTCTCGCGCGGGCCGATTTCCTGGCGGCCTTCGACGAGGTGCGATTCCACCATCACGCCGATGATGCGGCTGTCGCCAGCGGCGATCTGGCCGCCGACGTCCTGCGCCACGTTGATCTGGCGCTTGTGCTGCTTGGACGAATTGGCGTGGCTGAAGTCGATCATGATCTGCGGCTTGAGCTTGGCCTTGCTCATCGCCGCGCTGGCCGCGTCCACGGCCTGGGCGTCGTAGTTGGTGCCCAGCGTGCCGCCGCGCAGGATGATGTGGCAGTCCTCGTTACCGCGCGTGCTCACGATGGCCGAGTGTCCGCCCTTGGTCACCGACAGGAAGTGGTGCGG
>JALRLM010000513.1 GCA_023254435.1 Hydrocarboniphaga sp. | reverse complement strand
GGGCGATCGTTGTCGAACAGCCGCGTGCCGCGCAGGCTGGCCCAGTCGAACTTGGCATAGATGCCACTGCAGTAGGCGCCCGGACGGATCAGGCCGGCGTCGAGCAGGCGTTGCTCGATCTTGCGCCCGGCCATGAGCACGTAGTCGAAGTGCTTCACGTCGTCGGCGAAACCGATCTCGCGATCGCCGGCGCCATGGCGCGTCCAGATCAGCCGCGTGCCGCCCAGGCCCATGCGCTTGAGCAGCAGCGATGTGCGCTCGGGCGTGACCACGGCGTCGAAGCTGCGGAAGTAGCGCAGGTTGTGCGCCAGCAGGTAGTGCTTCCAGGGCTGCGCGCCCAGGCCCAGACGCAGGCGCAGGCTGTCGAGTGGTCCCAGCGGCAGCAGCCGGTAGCGCAGCGGGGCCTGCGGTGCATGCGCCTCCACGAGTCGTCGTGCGAAGGCCAGCTGCGCCGGTTGTGTCGCCGCGATCTCGACCTCGCAGCCGGGGCGCTGGGCGAGCTCGGCCGCGATCGGCAGCGAGTGCAGCACCTGGTGCAGCTGGGCGAGATAGGGAAAGACGATTTTCATCGGAGGGGCGGCATTGTGGGCATTCACGCGGCGCCTGACGAGTCGCCGCAAGCCCGGTCGTGGACGGTGGCGGTTATCGCCGGCACGGCCGGCGGCCCGCCACTACCGGGCGGGCCTGCTTCGCGGTCGCAGCCGAGACCCGTGCGGACGGGTCGGGCAGGGCCGCCACCGGCGCTTGCGCCGGCCCGGAACTGGAACAATACCTTGCGATCGGGTGGCGTATGCCGATCGCCGCTCGAAAATGGCCGTGCTGGCGGTAAACTGCGCGGCTGGATTCCCATTGAACCGATCCGTTCCGTTGCCATGCCATCAGGACTTTCGCTGTGACCGCACCCGCAGGCCAGGCTGAACCGTACGCCGAACCCCAGGGCCATACGCTCGTCGAAGCGCTGGAACATGCCGCGCGCACCGACAGTGGCATGCACTTTTATTCCGGTCGCGGCGAGCTGACCGAGTCGCTGCCTTATGGGCGGCTGGTCGAGCAGGCGCGCCGACTGGCTCGCCGCCTGCTGGCCACCGGCCTGCAGCGCGGCGATCGCGTCGGCCTGCTGGCCGAAACCGATGGCGATTTCGTGCGCGCCTTCTTCGCCTGCCAGATTGCGGGCCTGGTACCGGCACCGCTGCCGCTGCCGGTCGCGCTCGGCGGTCGCCAGACCTACCTGGCGCACATCCGCGGCATGATGGACAGCATCGGTGCCACCGCCATGCTGACGCCGGACGCCTTCGAAAGCTGGATGCAGGAAGCCTGCGAGGGCCTGGGCCTGCGGTTTCTGGGCTCGGTCTCCACGCTCGGCGCATTCGAAGCCGACGACGCGGCCGACTTGCCGTCGGTGAATGCCGAGGAGCTGGCCTACCTGCAGTTCTCGTCGGGCAGCACGCGCTTTCCGCATGCCATCGCGGTCACGCATCGCGCGGTGATGGCCAACCTGCGCGGCATCGCGCTGCACGGCGCGCATCTGAAGCCCAGCGACCGGCTGGTGTCGTGGCTGCCGTTCTATCACGACATGGGCCTGGTCGGATTCGTGCTCACGGGTGTGGCCTGCGCGCTGACCACCGACTTCATGGCCACGCGCGATTTCGCGCGCCGGCCGCTGACCTGGCTGCAGCTGATGTCGCGCAACGCTGGCACCATCACCTACAGCCCCAGCTTCGGCTACGAGCTGTGCGCGCGCCGCGTGCAGAACGGTGTGCCCGAAGGGCTCGACCTGTCGCGCGTGCGCCTGGCCGGCATCGGTGGCGACATGGTGCGTCCCGATCCGCTGCGACGTTTCACCGAGGCGTTCTCGGCCTGCGGTTTCCGCGGTGAGGCCTTCACGCCGAGCTACGGCATGGCCGAGGCCGCGCTGGCGCTGTCATTCGCACCGCTGGGCCGTGGCGTGCGCACCGATGCGCTCGACAGCGATGCGCTCGAAAGCCGGCAGCAGGCGGTGATCGCGCAGGCGCAGACCGCGCGTCAGCGCGAGTTCGTGCGCTGCGGTGCGATCCTGCCGCAGCACGAGGTGCAGGTGCGCGACGAACAGGGTCAGGTACTACCCGCGGGCGGCGTCGGCTTGCTGCACGTGCGTGGTCCCAGCCTGATGCAGGCCTACTTCGGCCAGCCCGAGGCGACCGCGCGCACCATCGGCAGCGACGGCTGGCTCAACACCGGCGACATCGGCTATCTGGTCGACGGCGAAATCGTCATCACCGGTCGCGCCAAGGACCTCATCATCATCAACGGCCGCAACATCCGTCCGCAGGATCTGGAATGGACGGCCGAAGCCGAGGTGGAAGGTCTGCGCAGCGGTGACGTCGCCGCTTTCGCGGTCGACGACGCCGAGGCCGAGTCGGTGGTGGTGCTGGTGGAATCGCGTCCGCTCGACGCCACCGCCACGCAGACGCTGCAGGACGCCGTCGCCGGCGTGCTGCGGGCCCGCCATGGCGTCGAAACCAAGGTGGTTCTGGTGCCGCCGCGCTCGCTGCCGCAGACCTCGTCGGGCAAGCTCAGCCGCGCCAAGGCGCGCAACCTCTACCTGACCGGACAGTTCGAGTCGGCGAGTGCCAGCTGAGCGCAAACGCGTCGTCGCCGTCACCGGCGCCACCGGATTCATCGGCCGGCGGCTGATTCCGCAGCTCGTCGCCGCCGGCTGGCAGCCGCGCCTGCTGCTCCGGCGTGACCCGGCCGACACGCTCTGGGGCGAGCTGCGACTCGAAGTGGTACAGGGCGATCTCGGCGATCGCGCATCGCTGGATCGCCTGCTCGATGGCGCCGACGCCGTGCTGCACCTGGCAGGGCTGATCAAGGCACCCAGCGCCCAGGCTTATCTGGTGGCCAATCGCGATGGCACGCGCCGCCTGGCCGAGGCGTTGGTCCAGCACTCGGCTACCGCGCCGATGCTGCTGGTCTCGAGCCTGGCGGCCCGCCATCCCGAACTGTCGGATTACGCCGCCAGCAAGCGTGCCGGCGAAGAAGTGGCGCGGGAGTTGCTGGGGCAGCGACTGACGGTGCTGCGGCCGCCTGCGGTGTATGGCCCGGGCGACCGCGAGACGCTGATTTTCTTCCAGCTGGTGTCCAGCGGCGTCGTGCCGATGCTGGGCGATCCTCGGTCGAGAATGGCGGTCATCCACGTCGAAGACTTGTGCAGGGCTTTGATCGGTCTGCTGGACCAGGCGCCGACGGGCGGCGTCCACGCCGTCGCCGACGCCAGGCCGCAGGGCTACGACTGGAACGAGATACTGAGCGCCGCCGCGCAGGCGCAGGGCATTGCCATTCGCCGGCGTTTGCAGGTGCCGCGCTGGTTGTTGCGGACGGTTGCGCTGGTGGGGGACGCCGGTCGTCGGATAGGGAGGTCCAACATGTTGAATTCAGAAAAATTAAACGAGATATTGCATCTCGATTGGAGCGTCACGGAGGCCGAACTGCCGCCCTTGCCGGGCTGGTCTGCGTCCTTCGATCTGACGGCTGGATTCGCCGATGCGGTGCGCTACTATCGGACGGTCGGCTGGTTAAATTCTATTCATAAGGTGACGTAGGGGATTGCCCTTACGTTAAGATTTGGTTTCCAATTAGTGACAGCGCTAAAGTGGAGCGTCCGGACAGTGCCGGCGTTTCCCTCATTCTTCCGGATCGAATGACTTCTCTCTCCTCCGATGTCAGAGCCCAGGTTGTCCAGGCCCTGCACGTCGCCGTCAACCGTCCCGTCGAGATCGGCGGCAATACCCAGATCGTGCAGGACTTGGGCCTGGATTCGCTGGCGGTGATGAACTTGATCCTGGCGATCGAGGACACGTTTGATATTTCCATTCCGCTCAACCGGGTGGCGGAAATCGTGACCGTGGACGATCTCGTCCAAGCGGTCGAATCTTTGATCTAGCCAAGAGTGGGCATGAGCATTCTTTCCAAGTTTGATCAACTGGCACGGACCGCGGAACGACTGGGTCCCGCCGACGCCAACCCGCTGCGCGTGACGTTCGACCGCATCATCTCGTCCACCGAGGGCGTGGTGAACGGCCGTAACACCATGTTGTTCGGCACCAACAATTACCTGGGCCTGACCTTCGATCCCGATGCAATCGAGGCCTCGGTCAGTGCCGTGCGTCGTTTCGGCACCGGCACCACGGGTTCGCGCGTCGCCAACGGCAGCTACTCCGGGCACCGCGACCTCGAGCTGGACCTGGCCGCGTTTTTCGGCCGCAAGCACGGCATGGTGTTCAGCACGGGCTATCAGGCCAACCTGAGCATGCTGTCGACGCTCGCCGGTCACGGTGATTACCTCATCCTCGACTCCGACAGCCACGCCAGCATCTACGACGGTGCGCGCCTGGGCCATGCCGAAGTCATTCGCTTCCGCCACAACGATCCGGCCGATCTGCGCAAGCGCCTGAACCGCATCAAGGACGCGCCGGGCAGCAAGCTCGTCGTCGTCGAAGGCATCTACTCGATGCTGGGCGATTCCTCGCCGCTGGCCGAGATCGCCGCCATCAAGCGCGAGATGGGCGCCTACCTGCTCGTCGACGAAGCGCACTCCATGGGCGTGCTGGGTGCGCAGGGTCGTGGCCTGGCCGAACAGGCCGGCGTGGAAGCCGATGTCGATTTCATCGTCGGCACTTTCTCCAAGAGCCTGGGTAGCGTCGGCGGCTTCTGTGTCTCGGACATGGACGGCTTCGACATCCTGCGCCTGGCCTGCCGCCCCTACGTTTTCACCGCCTCGCTGCCGCCGGCCGTCATCGCCTCGACGCAGCAGTCGCTGCGCCGCCTGCGCGACGATGCCAGCCTGCGCACGCGCCTGCGCGACAACGCCAACCAGCTCTACGACGGTCTGCGCGCGCTGGGCTTCCACGTCGGCCCGCAGGCCAGCCCGATCGTCTCGGTCGAAGTCGACAACGCCGATCTGGCCGTGCGCTTCTGGAACGCCCTGCTGCAGGGTGGTCTGTACGTGAACCTGGCGCTGCCGCCGGCCACGCCGACCAGCAAGCCGCTGCTGCGCACCAGCATCAGCGCCGCGCACACGCCGCGCCAGATCGACGCCGCCATCTCGCTGTTCGCGCAGGTCGGTGTCGAAATGGGCGTGGTGTCGGCCTCGCAGATGCGCGTGCCGCTGGTCGCCTGAGGCGACTTTAAGCTTGGATAACGGCGGCGCCGCGTCTCGATGACGCTACGTCGCCTGAGCTGCCGCCGGCTTTTCTGCCGGCCGTGAACCGGGCGCAACGCGCCCGCTACAACGGTGGCGCGAGCGGTATTGCCAGCCGTCCGTGCTGCTCCCAGGACAGATGCTCCTGGGTCCAGCGTCTTGCCGCCATCCCCATCCGATCGGCCCGCTCGGGATCCTGTAGCAGTTCGTGCAGCGCGTCGGCGATGGCGCCGCAGTCGCGGCCGTCGACGAGCAGCCCGGTGTGCCCATGATCGACGAGCTCCGACGGGCCCCCGGCGACGCCGGCGATGCAGGGCAGGCCGAACGCCATGGCATCGGCGATGGCGATGCCGAAACCTTCCATTTCGGCACCATCCTCGAGCTCGATCTGCGGATGCATGAACACGCTGGCATCGGCGTAGAGCTGTGCCAGTTCCTCGTCGGAGACATAGCCCAGCAGGCGAATGCGGTCACCCAGGCCCAGTGCGTCGACGTCGGCCTGCAGTGCGGCCATTTCGGGGCCGCGTCCGGCCAGGTAGTAGCGGAAGCGCAGTCCGCGCTTCATGCAATCGGCCGCCGCCGCGACGGCCAGGCGCAGGTTCTTGCGCGGCACCAGACGGCAGGCCGACAGCACCAGCGGATCGTGGTGGTTCCTGGCGCCCGAGACGGTGGTGGCGCTGAAGCCCGACAGCCCGTTCCAGGCCACCACGCTGCGCGGGCGCAGCTCCGGCATGCGTTGCAGCAGATGGTCGAGTGTCCAGTTGCTGACGCCGACGATGCGTGTCGACGCATGCAGCACGCGGCGCATGAGCCCTGCGCCCAGGCCCTGCGGGCGTCCGATCTCGCGGCCATGCACGGTCACCGTCATCGGCGCGATGCGCAGCAGCATCGGCACGATGCCCGAGCGCCAGGTGCAGGCGTGCAGATGCACGGGCTCGCGGCCTTCGCGTCGCGCCTGCTTCAGGGCTTTGCGCAGCTCGCGCGCCAGTCTCAGATAGACCACGTTCTTGCTGGCGTGGCCCACGTCGACGATGTGCAGCCCGTCCTCGATGACGCGGCGCGGCCCGATCGAGGTCTTGGTGAACACGCGCACGGTCCAGCCCATGCGCAGGTAGGCAAGGGCGACCGATCGCGCATAGGTCTGCACGCCGCCATCGTCGGGCGGAAACACGCGGCTCACCACCCAGAGTTCGCGGCTGGTCGCAGACGCGGCCTGCGCCGCGATGTCGGTCGTGGATGGATCGTTCACTTGATGACGCGGTGCTTGCGCAGGGTCCACAGGATGCCGGGCGCGGCCAGCAGGGGATGACGGCGCTGCCAGTCACTGAGCCGGAGTTCGTAGCCGGAGTGCCTTTGTACTTTCCAGGCCACGTAATCGGCGCCGTTCTTGAACGTGAATGCGGCCTTGGTCAGGCGCGCGAGATTGAGCGGTTTGCCCAGGCGATGACGCAGCCGCCAGTCGCGCCGGCCCTGCGCACGTTGCTCGTCGCGCAGGCGTGGAATGAGCTCGCCGTTGCGCAGCTGGAAGTCGATGCCGGCCGCGCGCCAGGCCAGCGGCAGCAGCGCGCGATAGCGCGCGACTTCGTGCTCGATGATGCTGCGTGCGCGGCCAGTACACCGCGGGCGTGGTGGACGGTCAGCAGGTCAAGGGCTATCTGCAGGAGGCCGATGTGCCCGAATCCAGCGATACCGAGACCTTCGTCGCGATCCGCGCCCAGATCAACAACGCGCGCTGGGCCGGCGTGCCCTTCTTCCTGCGCACCGGCAAGCGGATGCAGAAGCGGCACTCCGAGATCATCATCGAGTTCTCGGACCCGCCGTTCTCGATCTTTGCCGACCAGCCGGCGACCACCCACCCGAACCGGCTCATCATCACGCTGCAGCCCGAGGAGTCGGTCAAGCTGCAGATGATGGCCAAGGAGCCGGGCTCGGGCATGAAGATGCGCCCGGTGCACCTCAACCTGGACCTGCAGTCGGCCTTCACCGAGCGCCGCGCCGAGGCCTACGAGCGCCTGCTGATCGACGTCATCAAGGGTCGGCTGACCCATTTCATGCGCCGCGACGAACTGGAAGCCGCCTGGAAATGGGCCGATCCGATCCTGGAGGGCTGGAAGCAGCTGGCCGACCGGCCCAAGCCCTATCCGGCCGGCAGCTGGGGGCCGGCGGCCTCGTCGGCGCTGGTGGCGCGCGAGGATGCGGTCTGGGCGGAGGCGCAGTAAGGCCATGGCAGCAGCAGACAGCATGGCGGACGGCGCGCCAATGAACTGGTCCTTGCGCGAATGCCGCGATGCGCGGCAGCAGGCCGCCGATCTGGCCGGGACGATCGCCGAGCGGCTCAGGCAGGCAGTGCGGCAGCGCGGCCAGGCGCTGCTGGCGGTCTCGGGCGGCAAGTCGCCGCTGGCCCTGTTTGCGGCCCTGCGCGAGCAGGATCTGCCCTGGGAACAGGTGACGCTGCTGCTGGCCGACGAGCGCTGCGTGCCGCCCGATCATGCCGACAGCAACGGCGCGCTGGTGCGCGAGCAGCTGCTGCAAGGCCGCGCGGCCGCGGCAAGCTGGCAGCCCTTCTTCGGGCAGCTGCCCGACGGGGACAGTGCCGACTGGTCCGAGGCCGAACTTGACGCCTTGGCGGCGAACGCCAACCAGCGCCTGGCCGCCCTGCCCTGGCCGCTCGACGTGCTGGTGCTCGGCATGGGCGAGGACGGCCACACCGCCTCGCTGTTCCCGGCGGCCCCCGGCCT
>JALRLM010000495.1 GCA_023254435.1 Hydrocarboniphaga sp. | reverse complement strand
GATGATTGCTGCGCCAAATATGTCGGCAGGTCTTGTCACCGATGCCGTCTCCACGCTCGATGTCTGCCCCACGCTTTGTGACCTCGCAGGCGTCTCGATCGCGCTGCTGCTGGCCTTTATCTACCTGCTGGCCGGCAATCGCGTGAAGAGCCACGTCGACGAGTTCGTGACCTCCGAAATGGAGATGTTCGTCGCCGACTTCAACGTCGACGGCCCGGCCGGCGTGATCGGCCTCATGCGATCGCGCAACGAATCCGACCGCAGCAACCACTGGGTCTACCTCTACATTGATCACGCGGGGCGGCGGCTGGCGGGCGACGAGCTGCCCTGGCCCACTGCGGCGCCCGGCGAGGACGGCTACATCGACCTGCCCGCGAACCGGCTCTCCGGCGGCAAGGTGCGTGCGCGCGAGGCGCACTTCGCCGACGGCAGCCGGCTGCTCGTGGGGCTCAACGACTATGAAGTCACCGAAGTGCGTTCGGCCCTGGGCCGCGCGATGGTGGTGGGACTGCTGGCGATGTTCGTGATCGCGCTGGTCGGCGGCCTGCTGGTGACCATGGCTACGTTGCGCCAGCTCGAGTCGATCAACCGTGTCACGCGCGAGATCATGGGCGGCGATCTGCTGCGCCGCGTTCCCGTGAGCGCCGGCAACGACGAGTTCGACAAGCTCGGCGGCAACATCAACGCCATGCTCGATCGCATCGGCGAACTCATGCAGACCGTGCAAGGCGTCACCGACAACATCGCCCACGACCTGCGGCTGCCGCTGGCGCGCCTGCGCAGCCGGCTCGAAAGCACGCTGATCGGCGACCTGGATCGCCCCGCCCTGCACGCCAGCATGGAGCGCGCGATCGAGGAGCTCGACTCCATCCTGCAGACCTTCGGCGCACTGCTGCGCATCACGCACGTCGAATCCGGCGCGCTGCGGCAGAGCTTTGCCGCCGTCGACCTCAGCGCTATCGCCCGCGACGCCGAACAACTGTTCGAGCCGATGGCCGCGGCTGCAGGCCAGCAACTGCTGGCACAGATCGACGAGGGCGCAAAACTCAACGGCAATCGCGACCTGCTGTTCCAGGCTCTGGCCAATCTGCTCGACAACGCCATCAAGTACACGCCTTCCGGCGGCACGATTCGCATTGGGCTGCGTCGCAACGGTGCGACCATCGAACTCAGCATCACCGATGACGGCCCTGGCGTGCCCCTGCTCGAACGCGACAAGGTTTTTCAGCGCATGTACCGGCTCGACCGCAGTCGCAGCACGCCCGGCAACGGGCTGGGTCTGTCACTGGTACGGGCGGTGGCGCTGCTGCACGATGGCAGCTGCACGCTCGAAGACAACCGACCCGGCGTGCGCGTGCTGCTGTGCCTGCCGGGCAGCGCGGTGGCGTATGCGATCTGAGGCCAGGCAGATCGCCCAGGCGATCGCAGCCGAAGCAAGGTCGTGCGAGACGAAGTGCGCACCACGTGCCCACTGCGTCAACGCAAAGCCAGCGCCCAGCAGCACGACACCGGCACCCACCCACCCGCCGCTGGCTGCGCGGTGACGCCGTGCGACGAAAGCCAATGCCAGCAGGCCGAAGGCCCCTGACGAATGCCCGCCAGGAAAGCAGTGCCCGCGGGCTTTGGCATCGGACGCTCCCTCGAACCACTGCGCAAGACCGCGATGCGGTCGGTCGCCGCCGTAACGCTCGATCTTGCTCGGACAGTCGATGGGGGACGCACGCTTGATGGCGGCGACGCCGCCAGTGGTCAAGACCATGCACAGCAGTACATGGGCGCAGTCGCCGCGCCAGTGGCGATAAGCTTCGACGAACATCGACAGCACCAGCAAAAACAATATCGCGATCGCGACGGTGACGATGAGCCACTGCCCGCCGTCATGCAGCAGACGCTCGGCCAGCGGGTGCTGCTGCAGAACGAAATGCTGGGTGTCCAGATCGAAGAAGCGATCCTCCACCGCCAGATCGATTCCGTAGACCTGTGCACACCAAGCCGCAGCGAGCAGCAGCGGCGCCAACAGCCAGGACAGTAAGCGCATCAGCGGTAGCGATGCGCCTGGAACAGATCGTAGGCCGTCTGGTAATACGCCGTGGCGAGGTCGATCAGCCGTGGATCGTCGTCGGCCGAACCGAAGCGCGTGGTGGCCGGCCCTGGAGGGCCGCTCTGCCGCTCGTAGCGCTCGCAACTCGCGCTACCATGCAGACCCAGGATGCACAGGCGATCACCCTGCAGCAGCGCGACGTCGTGATTGTGATTGAACAGCAGCGTGCGCGGCTCACCGGCCGGCCAGTGCAACACATCCTGGCCGAAGAACGGCGCCTGGTAGGGCAAACCCAGCAAGCCGAGCACCGTCGGCGCCACATCGATCTGGCTCGCCGGCGTGTCGACGTGGCGTGGGTGCAGATGGCCCGGCGACAGGATCAGCAGCGGAATCTCGTAGCTGTAGAGCGGTATTTCTGCACGACCATAAGCGCGTGCACCGTGGTCGGCGGCGATGATGAAGACGGTATTGTCGAACCAGGGATGCCGGCGTGCTTCGCGCATGAATTCGCCTAGCGCGAAATCGGCATAGCGAGCCCCTGCTTCACGTCCTCCACCCTTGGGCTTGACGCCCGCGATGCCGGACGGGAACGTGAAAGGCTTGTGATTGGAGGTGGTCATCACCATCGAGAAAAACGGTTGTCCCTGCCTGGCACACGCATCGAAATAGTCGAGTGCATGGGCAAACAGGTCCTGATCGGAAACGCCCCAGATATTCGCGAACTTCGGATGCAGAATGTCCGAGCGATCGGACAGCGCAAAACCGTTGCCGCCGAAGTAGGTGTTCATGTTGTCGAAGGCACCGAATCCTCCGTACAGAAAGCTGGTGTGATACCCGAGCCCACGCATCACCTTGCCCCAGGTGGCGATGTCCTGGTTGCCATCGCGCTTGATGATGGATTCGCTCGGTATCGGCGGAAACGAAGCGCTGAAGGCTTCCAGGCCGCGCACCGTGCGGGTGCCCGTCGAATAAGCATGCGTAAACAGCAGGCCGCTCTCGGCCAGGCGATCGAACTCCGGCGTCAGATGATGCGGTGCGCCATAGGCGCTCACATACTCGGCGCCCAGCGATTCCTCCGAGATCAACACCACGTTGAGCTTGCCCAGGCCATCGGCACGCGCGGCGAAACGTCGCGTCAGATCACCGGCCGGCAGATCGACAAATTCGCCGCCGCCACGCTGCAGGTCGGCGGCGAGTTGCCGGCGCAGACCCGCCGGATCGCCGCTGCGGTAAAAGGCGTGATAGTCGATGTGATTGGTGCGAAAGGCGGCAAAGAAGTTGGCGGCACCGTTGTCGACCAGTTCGTTGGCGACACGATTGTGGAAGATCGCAAGGCGGTCGGCCGGCCAGCCGATCGCCAGCAACAGCACCGCGATCACCAGGCCGGCAACGAGCGCGGCGCGACGTCGGCCAGTCAGTGCGACATGCGCGGGCCAGGCACGGACGCGATGTCGCAACAGGCCCAGCAGTACCAGCGCCATCAAGGCCAGCGCAAGGCTCAGGCTCGTCACCGGATACTCCGAACGGATGTCGCCGAGCACTTCGGTGGGATAGATCAGGTAATCCACCGCCACCAGGTTGAAGCGCGAATCGAACTCCTCGAAGAAGAAGTACTCCATCGCGGTGATCAGCAGCATGCCATAGAGCGTCAGCGCCAGGACGCTCCACAGCATGGCGCGCCCCAAGGGCCGCCGGTGCCAGGCGGTAGTCGTAAATGCGAAGTACAGGACCAGCGGAGCGAACAGATAGATCGCCTCGACGCCATCGTTGACCACCCCGAGCAGCGTGATCACGATCCACTGTTCGGCGTGGACGTGTGCCTCGATACCGAAACGCAGCCACAACAGCAATCGCAGCAGAACGCCGATGCCGAGATAGAGGGCGAACAGCATCCACAGCGGCTGCAGCACGGCAAACCGCGCTGCCAGAGGCAGACGATGCGGCGCCACGGAGGCCAGCACATGATCTTGGGCCACGTCCTGTCTCCTAGAACACGAAACGCAACGTGAACGCAGGCACCAGCGTGGCCCGGTCACGTGGATTGCGGTCGTCGTCACGCGACAACTCGTCGGCCAGCGTCGGCAGGAAGTCGCCCTGTTCGCCCACCGGCAACATGCCGAAGCCGACATCGAGCGTTCCACCGCCGGCATGCAGCTCCGACAGATCGTGATTGCTGAGGATGCCGACGGCTGCTCCCGCGAGCACATCACGCGTGTAGTGATTGCGGCTTTGCTGACGCGTCCAGCCGACGTACGAGGCGGCGAGATAAGCCGGCACACCGGGCCACGCGCCATACTCCTTGCGGATGAACTCCGCACCCATGAATGCGGCGGAGGTGTGCCCGGACGGAAACGAATGCGGCTGGCCGTTCGGACGCTGTTCGTCGATGCTGTACTTGAGTCCGTAGGTGACGACTTCCATGCGCCCGAACGCGAGCGCGAAATCGTGGCGTGGGGAGCCGTTGAGACGGTTCCAGTCCAGCAGGCCGGACGGCCCTTCGTCGAAGCCCGAAGCGCCCGCCTGCGCGCCGGACTCATCGGAGTGGCCCGTGAACAGATAGGTCAGCCCGAGTCCCAGCACCGGCAGGCCGATCTGCAGGTAGGAACCCATCGTCGTATTGATCGGGTTGTAGCCCGCATCGGGGCCACTGGCCAGCGCCGGCGCACAGGCCAGCATCAGCGCGGCCGCCGGGCCGCTCTTTTTTCTTGTTGTCGAAAGCACGCGCCTCTCCTCGCCCTTCGAGGATCCCGACGCGGGACTTCAAGGGCGAGGCTACGATGCCGGCAGGCGACTAACGAGAAGCTTGCAGCAAGGTGAACGCGGGTTAAGAAAGCGCTGCACGCAGCGCGTGCCGGCGGTCCCGGCTCAGCTCGTGATGCGCGGCGTGCCCGGCACCACGTCGCCGCACTGCGCGCGATGGCGCAGCAGATGATCGATCAGCACCAGCGCCACCATGGCCTCGGCGATCGGCGTCGCCCGCACGCCCACGCAAGGGTCGTGACGGCCCGTGGTGCGCATGTCCACCGCGTTGCCGTCGCTGTCGATGGACTTGCCCGGCGTGGTGATGCTCGAAGTCGGTTTGATCGCCAGCGCGCAGACGATGTCCTGTCCCGTGCTGATGCCGCCGGCGACGCCGCCCGAATGATTCGACAGGAAACCCGTGGGCGTCATTTCGTCGCGATGCTCGGTGCCGCGCATGGCGGCCACCTTCATGCCGTCGCCGATCTCCACGCCCTTGACCGCGTTGATGCCCATGAGCGCATGCGCGAGGTCCGCGTCGAGGCGATCGAACACCGGCTCGCCCAGGCCCGGCGGGACGTTGCTGGCTACGACTTCGATGCGGGCACCGACGGAATCGCCTTCGCTGCGCAGCGCATCGATCAGCGCTTCGAGTTCGGGCACGCGCGAGGCATCGGGCGCGAAGAAGGCGTTGCTGGCGATGTCGTCCCAGGACTTGAAAGCCACGCTGATGTTGCCCATCTGCGACAGATAGCCGCGCACCTGCACACCCAGTTTCTCGCGCAGGAATTTCTTGGCCACCGCTCCGGCCGCCACGCGCACGGCCGTCTCGCGCGCCGAACTGCGACCGCCACCGCGATGATCGCGAATGCCGTACTTCTGGATATAGGCGTAGTCGGCGTGATTGGGCCGGAACACCTGCGCGATCTTGGCGTAGTCGTAGCTGCGCTGGTCGGTGTTCTCGATCAGCAGCGCAATCGGCGTGCCGGTGGTCCTGCCCTCATGGACGCCGCTGAGGATGCGGACCTGATCCGGCTCGTTGCGCTGGGTCACGAACTTG
>JALRLM010000455.1 GCA_023254435.1 Hydrocarboniphaga sp. | reverse complement strand
CGGGCGAACTTGAACACGCGCAGCTGGCCGGTCTTGTCGTGGCGCGCACTCCAGACCTCGTTGCGCCCGCCCGACGACAGCTTGTCGTGCAGCAGCCAGTGCGGACGCAGCGGCGGCGCGCTGCCGGCCGTGAGCCCGGCGAAGACGGGTTCGTCGGCCGCATCGACCACGCGTCGGACCGACACCGGCGCGATCAGCCGGTAACCCTGGCCGTAGACGGTGCGGATCAGCGCCTGATCCTCGTCGCCCAGGGCCTGGCGCAGCTTGGCGATGGCCTTGGTCAACACCGATTCGCTGGGAATGCGGCCGGGCCAGACGGCTTCGAGCAGCTCGTCCTTGGTCACCAGTTCGCCCGCATGGGCCAGCAGATGGGCCAGCAGTTCCAGCGGTCGCGCTTCGATGACGACCCGCTCACCCTCGACGCTGAGTTCGAGCCGGCGCTCGTCGAAGCTGCAGCGCCCGAACGACCAGATCAGATGGCCGGGTTCCTCCGATTGCGTCACCACGACACTCCCTGTCCCTTGCCGCGCGCCACCCTGCGCACGCTTCGCGTCGGAATTGTTCGGAATTGAGGAAGGATTCCTGCGCCGATTCTGGATGAACTCCCCCACAGCGTCCACGAAGGACGCGGGTCAGCCAAACCTGGATCAGGAGGGAGTCATGAAGCACATCAACAAGATGGCCGGTATCGGCCTGGGCAGCCTGTTCGTACTCGGAGCCGTCGGCTGCGGCGGCGGAGGCGGTGGCGACGAGGGCGGCGACGGCAGCGGCGGCGCGGCCGAGGGCGCCTACTACGGCACTGCGGACGCCAGCACCGGCTCGCGGCTCGACGTCTTCGGCGTCGTGCTCGACGACGGCGACTACTGGTTCATCTATGCCGGCGACGGCGTGTTCGGCGGCGTGCAGGGCACCGGCGATGCCGGCAGCGACGGCTCCTTCACCTCCAGCAACGGCCGCGATTTCGCCGTCGGCGACGACGTGCTCGATGTCGACGTCGATGCGCAGGCGGTGGCGCGCAGCACTTTGAACGGCACGCTGCGCTACGAGGGCGGCGACAGCGTCGGCTTCTCGCTGTTCTACGACGACCTGTACGAGCTCACACCGACCCTGGCCGCGCTGGCCGGCAGCTACGGCGGCACCGCCGTCACCTCCGATGGCCAGGATCAGGTCAGTGTGACCGTGAGCAGTTCCGGCGCGATCAGCGGCGGCAGCGCGGTCTACGACTGCCGCTTCTCGGGCACCGCGACGCCGCGCAGCAGCGGCAACGTCTACGACCTGCGCGTGAGTTTTTCGGGCGACGAATGCACGCATGGCAGCGCCACGCTGCGCGGCATCGCCTTCTACGACGTCGAGGTCAACCAGCTGTTCACGGCGGCGGTCAACGACGACCGCAGCGACGGCTTCATCTTCGTCGGCCAGCGCTGAGGCCCGCGCCATGTTCGACAGACGACCGACTGCCCTGCCAGGAGCGCCCATGTCAGCTCATCGCAGCACCGTCGCCGCCATCGGCGTGCTGGCCCTGTTCGCCTCCCTGAGCGCCAGGGCCGCACCCGCCAATGTGCCGGCACGCCCCATCGCCGGCTACGAAATCGTGGTCCTCGAAACCAGCGTGGACACCGCCGTCCTCAAACAGCTCATCGTCAGCTGCCCCCAGGGCAAGAAGGCGCTGGGCGCCGGCTGGTCGGCGCTGGACGTCACCGGCGCCATTCTCGAAGGCTCGGCCACCTACTCCGAGCCGCTCTGGGATGGCAGCGGCTGGATGGTCAACGCCAGGCTGTCCAGCGGCTACACCAGCGACTGGAAGCTGCGCCTGCGGCTGGTGTGCGCCTCGGCCGCCTGACACGGGACCACGGCCGCCTCGGCGGCCGGTGCATCGACGGCGGGCAGCGCGAGTGCATCGCGCTGCCCGCTTTTTCGTGGCCGCCCCGGCGCTGCGGAGCGGATCGCAGGCGCAGCTATATTCCATATCGGAATATCGCAATCTCGACATATTCTTTTGAGAACTAATGCGACCTGCCTAGCATGAGCATCAGATCGGTGGTCTCGGGAGGACCGCAGCTTTCATGAACGCTCAAGTGCCAGGACTGGACGAAGTCGAACGCCGACTCGCCGAACGCATCGTGCAAGCCCTCAGGGGCCTGCGCTACGGCTCGGTCGAAATCGTGGTTCACGACGGCCGAGTCGTGCAGTTCGAGCGCCGCGAAAGAGTGCGTTTCGACCGCGCCGACGAAGCCAAGCGGCTCTGAGCCGCAACACCGCCGACCTCGAAGGCCACGGCGCCGCGAGCTGGCCGGGCATCGGGTCGCAGCGGAAATCCGACCTGCTCCGCCACCACCAACCGCTCTGCTCCCGATCGTCAACGTGAACCTTCCTACCCGACCACGAATGGAAAACTCATGATCAAGTCCACGCTCAAACGCATCGTCGCCGTCGCGCTCGTCGCGGCGCTGCCACTGGTCGCGCAGGCCGCCTCGGTCGATCTGCTCAACGTCTCCTACGACCCCACGCGCGAGCTCTACAAGGACATCAACGCGGCCTTCGCCAAGCAGTGGAAGGCCAGTTCGGGCGACAGCGTCAGCATCAAGCAGTCGCACGGCGGCTCGGGCAAGCAGGCCCGCGCCGTCATCGACGGACTGCAGGCCGACGTGGTGACGCTGGCACTGGCCAGCGACATCGACGCCATCTCCAGGAACGGCAAGCTGATTCCGGCCGACTGGCAGTCGAGGCTGCCGCATAACAGCACGCCGTTCGCCTCGACCATCGTGCTGCTCGTGCGCAAGGGCAATCCCAAGGCGATCCGCGACTGGGCCGACCTGGTCAAGCCCGGCGTCGCGGTGATCACGCCCAACCCCAAGACCTCGGGCGGCGCGCGCTGGAACTACCTGGCCGCCTACGCCTGGGCCAAAAAGACCTACGGCTCCGACGACAAGGCGCGCGACTACCTGGGCAAGCTGTTCAGGAACGTGCCCGTGCTCGACTCGGGCGCGCGCGGCGCCACCACCACCTTCGTGCAGCGCGGCATCGGCGACGTGTTGCTGGCCTGGGAGAACGAGGCCTTTCTGTCGATCGACGAATTCGGCAAGGACAAGTTCGAGATCGTGGTGCCGACGCTGTCGATCCTGGCCGAACCGCCGGTGTCGGTCGTCGACAAGGTGGTCGACAAGCGCGGCACGCGCAAGGTCGCCGAGGCCTACCTGAAATTCCTCTACACGCCCGAAGCACAGGCGCTGGCGGCGAAGCATCACTATCGCCCGACCACGCCCGAGGCGACGACGAAGTTCGCCAGCCAGTTTCCCAAGCTGGAGCTGGTGACCATCGCCGACTTCGGCGGCTGGGCCAAGGCGCAGCCCGAACACTTCGGCGACGGCGGCGTCTTCGACCAGATCTACGGCGCACGCTGAAACCTCATCCCACCCAAACAACGAACACGGAGTCCTCATGTCCATCGCAGCCGTCAACACCCGCAACCAGTTTCGCGGCAAGGTCGCCAACATCCGCCGCGGATCGGTGGTGTCGGAGATCGAAGTGCTGACCACCAACGGCATCATCTCGGCCGTGGTGACCACCTCGTCGATCGACCTGATCAACCTGCAGGTCGGCGAAGAAGCCCTGGCGATGTTCAAGGCCACCGACGTGCTGGTCGCCAAGCTCGGCTGAGCCCAACGCGCGAGCCGGCCGACATCATGTGCGTGATCATCCACAAGCCCGCGGGCGTCGCCATTCCACCGGCTCTGCTGGTGGCCTCGGCCTCGCTCAATCGCGACGGCTGGGGACTCATGGGCTTCGACGTCGGCGGCCAGTTGCTGCTGCGTCGCAGCGAGCGCGTGGCGATCAACGATCTGCTGGAAGTCGAAGAGCAGTATCGCCAGGCCGAACTGGTGCTGCACCTGCGCATGCTCACGCGCGGCTCCACGCACAGCGAGAACATCCATCCGCTGTGGGTGGAAGGCGGCAGCTTCCTGATGCACAACGGCACGCTCGACGGGCTCGACACGCCCGAACCCGGCCGCTCCGACAGCTGGCATCTGGCCAGCACCGTGCTGCGTCCGCTGCTGCGTCGCGATCCCGAGCTGCTGGAGCAGCCGGCGTTCGTCGAACTCGTGGAGATGGCGCTGGGCCGGCGCAACCGCGCGGTGCTGCTGCATCAGCCGACGCGCCGCATCCACATCTTCAACCGCGCTTCGGGGGCCGAGATCGGCGGCCTGTGGTGCAGCAGCACGCGCTGGATCGATTCGCGCCATTTTTCGCTGCCCGACGCTCCGCAGCCGCAGGAGCGCAGCTTCAAGACGGACCACCTGCATTTCATCTGATCGACCGGAATCGCACCGGGCCGACTGTACGGACAGAGACCCATGACCTCGCCTGCCGCCACTTCCTCCTTTGCTGGTCCGCCGGTCGCCCGACGGCGGCGCTCGGTCATGCCGGGCTTCGGGCTGAGCCTGGGCTACACGTTGCTGTATCTGAGCCTGATCGTGCTGATCCCGCTCGCGGGCGTGTTCTTCAAGACGGCCGAACTCGGGCCCGAGGGCATCTGGAACGTCGTCAGCTCGCCGCGCGTGGCCTCGGCGTTGCGCCTGAGCTTCGGCGCCGCGCTGATCGCGGCCACCGTCAACGCCGTGTTCGGGCTGCTTGTGGCCTGGGTGTTCGTGCGCTACGAGTTCTTCGGCAAGAAGCTGCTCGATGCCGCCATCGACCTGCCGTTCGCGCTGCC
>JALRLM010000403.1 GCA_023254435.1 Hydrocarboniphaga sp. | reverse complement strand
TGGGCAAAAGTCAGATTGAACAGGCTGGGCCCGACAATGCCGGTGATGCCCATGATGCTGGCATTGGAACCCTGCAGCCGGCCCTGCTCGCTGGCATCCACATGGCGCGTCATGAGTCCTTGTGCGGCCGGGCCGAACAGGCCCATGAGCGAGATCAGCGGCAGGCCGATCCAGAACAGCGTCGGCGTCGTGGCGGCAGCCCACAGGCTCATGCCGAGGGCGCCCAGGCTCAGGCCGATCAGCAGCGTGCGGCGTTCGCCCAGGCGTTTGACTGCGGGTCGCACCAGGCCACCCTGGACCACGATGCCGCAGACGCCCACGCCGGCCAGCGCCCAGCCGACCTGATGAGTATCCCAGCCGAAGCGATAGCTGGCGTAGAGCACGAAGGTATTCATGAACACCTGGTGCGCCAGATGAAACAGAAAGTAGACGCTGGCCAGGCCCAACAGCTCGTGGTGCGAACCCAGCAGTCGCAGTGCGCCGACCGGATTGGCCTTGCTCCAGACCAGTCGTGTCGTGCGCCGGGCGGCGGGCAGGGATTCGGGCAGCACCAGCAGACCGTAGGCGAAGTTGAGCAGCGCCAGCGCACCGGCGATCCAGAACGGCAGCCGCGGATCGATGCCGCCGAGCACGCCGCCGATGGCGGGGCCGAACACGAAGCCGACGCCGAAGCCCGCACCGATCACGCCGTAGCCGGCGGCACGCCTGGACGGTGGCGTGACATCGGCGATGTAGGCGCCCGCGGTGGCGTAGTTGGCGGCCGTGATGCCCGAAATGACGCGACCCACGAACAGCCAGACCAGATTCGGGGCCAACGCCATGAGCACGTAGTCCAGTCCCAGTCCCAGGCAGGAAACGAGAATGACCGGGCGACGTCCGTAGCGATCGGACAACATGCCCAGCAGGGGCGAAAACAGGAACTGCATGAGCGCCCAGGCGGTGCCGAACAAGGCCAGCGTGCGCGCGGCGTCGGCGGTGTTGCCGCCATTGAACTGCTCCACGAGCTGAGGCAGCACCGGAATCACCAGCCCAAGTCCGAGTACGTCGATGACGACGGTCACGAAGATGAACAGCAAGGCGTGGCGGCTGGGCGGGGCGGCCTGCGGCGAGGTGGCTTCCATAGTCAATCAGCTTAACATTCGTGTCGTAGACCTCTGACTTTCATATGCAAGTTTCGAACATGCCCGACACCGATGCCGCCGCACCCGAAGCCCAGACCACGCTCTACGATCTGCTGGGGCAGGAGGCCGGCGTGCGCCGTCTCGTCGACGCCTTCTACGACCGCATGGATGCCGATCCGGCCTACGCCGGCATCCGCAAGCTGCATCCGCCGTCGCTGGACGGCTCGCGCGACAAGTTCTTCTGGTTTCTCTGCGGCTGGTCGGGCGGCCCCGACTACTTCGTCGAGCGCTTCGGTCATCCGCGCCTGCGCGCGCGGCATCTGCCATTTGCCATCGGCAGCGCCGAGCGCGATCAATGGCTGTCGTGCATGCAGCAGGCTTTGATCGCGATCGAGCTCGAAGACTGGTTGGCCGATCGTCTGCTGGCCTCGTTTTTCCAGACCGCCGACTGGATGCGCAATCGACCCGACTGATGTCGGGTGTCGATGCGGGCTAAAGCCCGCCTGCGATCCAGGCGCATGCGATCGCGGCGTCATCTTGTGCATGGCATCACGAAAAAACGCGCGAATTCCCTGAGACGTCTTGCGGCGGCCGGCAGCGTCGCAGCAGACTCGCGCCGCCGGTGCGAGAAGGACTGTTCTCAGGGAGAGACGCCATGTCCGACAAAGGACGCAATCGCAGCAAGGATTCTGTCGTCGTCAGGAAGACGCAGACGATCGAGAACCAGCGGGCCGTGGCCAGCAAGGCCGCGACCGCATCCGCAACCAAGGCTGCATCGCGATCGACCGCGACGTCGTCGAAAACGGCGGCGACTGCGAGCAGCAAGGCCGCCAGCCACCAGGCCGCCAAGACTGACACGCGGCGCGATTCGGCAAGCACACAGGCCTCGCGCGACACCGGCGCCGTTGCGGCCGGCATGCTCAAGCCCAAGCGTGATGGCGTCTTTGCGCAACTGGGGCCTGCGCTCGAGCGGCTGTGGCCGCAGTTCTCGCCTGACATCCGCGTGCAGGTGCGCAGGCCGGCCGACCTGCTCGTGTTCGATCTGCTGCTGATCAACTTCCAGCTCGTCGAAGCGCACACCGAAAGCAGCGGCCGCATGTCGCGTCGCGTGCCGCCCGAAATACGCCGTCGCGACAAGGACAAGCCTTCGTACCTGGTCGTCGAACTACCTCCACAAAGCTTTGGCGAACAGGCTTTTCTCGATCCCATCGACAGCGCGCCGGCCGAGGCGCATCCCGGCATCGAAGCGGGCAAGGCGCTGCCGTTCGCCCGCATTCGCATGGCGGGTCTGAGCCGGCTCGCGTTTCGCGCGCCGAGTGGAGAGGACGGCTGGAATTACGATCTGCAGACCGTGCTGGACGCCTGTCGCAGCTGGCCTCTGAGTCTCGATGCGCTGGCCGTGCGGCATTCCAACAACCCGCCCGGCAATCTGCAGCCGCTTCCGCTGCCCCTCGACGACGGTATCGCGATTCCGCGTTTGCCCGATCTGGAGCTGATCCAGCGGGACTGGTTCGCGAATCTGCCCGTGCATCCCGACTGGGTGCAGACCACTGCCGATTTCGACGAAGCCATTCGCCTCGCAGCGGGTGTCGAGGCCGCCCGGCATCTGCAAGCAGTGGCACGCACGCTGGCCCAGGCCACGCAAGCCACTTTCGGCGGCGGCACGACGCGCACGCGCGCCGCCACGCTCGACAAGCAGGTCGCCGAACTCAACACGCGCGCCGAGGCCGAGGTGGAGCGCTTCGCCAACACCGTGCCGACGCTGCGCGATGCCGATGGTCAGGCCATGGTCGCGGTCGCGCTGGGTCTGGCGACGCTGGGTGAACTACTCAAGCTCGAACCGCAGATCTTCGAGCGTCTGCCCAATACCTACTTTCTGTGGTGGCTGCTCAAGCCGCACCAGCCGGCGCGGCACGTCACCGCAATGGAGCTGCCGTACCGGCTCGTCACCACGCCGCTCGATCCGGGGCATTGGCGTCACGCCAGCGCGCCCGTGGTCGGCGCCAGCGGTCGCACCGAGCTCTGGCATACGCGGCTGACCTATTCGCCGGGACAGAAAGGACGCGACGCGGGCTCGCGCATCCGCGCGATCTGGTCGCCCGATTACGAGAAGACCGAATTCAACGCGCTGGTCGATCCGCCCAAGCCCTTCCGCATGACGCTGGACGCGCTCGATCGCAAGCTGCTCGTGCAGCTCACCGCGGGATTCAACGAGAAAACCGACGGCCAGCACTACTGGCCGCTGGCCGCGCAGTCGGATCGACTGTCGCTGTCCGCGCTCGGCGCGCTGCTCGATGCGCAGGGCGTGTGGGAGCGTCGTCCCGACGGCGTCGGCCTGGAGCAATGGAAGCATCAGTCGACGCTGGGGCGCGATCACTACGTGCGCGTGGTCTACGCGGGCTTTCTGATGCCCTTCGGGCATGCGGCCTCGCTGATCAAGGTCACCGAGCGCAAGTTCGAGAACCTGCAGGGCAGCGACAAGAGCAAGCGCGTGGCGCTGCTGCGGCAGCGCTTCTTCATCGTCGTGCGCGAGCCCGTGCGCAGCTATACAGGGCAGGGGCATGCGCATCAGGGCCGTGGCTTTCCGTTTACCTCGGTGGAGTTGCTCACGCGCGTGACGCCCAATCTGCTGCCGCCCGAGCAGTGCAAGGTCACCGAGGCGCCGAGCAAGAAGATCTACGGCGGCAGCATCGTGGCGCGCACCTGCTTCTGGCCCAAGCTCGGCGCGTCCAACTGGTTCGATTTCGACGTCGCCGCCACCGACCTGGCCGGCGATCGCATCAGCTTTTCGATGCCGATGATGTTCGTCGGCGACGAGGTGAACTGGACTGCCGACGATGTGCTGATCGGCAACGCCATTGCCGCCTACAACCTGCAGGGCACGTTCATCCATCGGCACTCCGACATCAAGGGCGCGACGGTGTGCTATGCCGACGTCGGCAACAGTGACGGCGTGACGCGACTGCCGACGCAGAATCACTGGTTCAAGGCCGCAAAGCTGTCGCGCAGCCAGCGCCAGCTGCCGCAGTTCTATCCCGAACTGCAGCAGGCCACGGTCGGCGTCGCCGCGATCCAGAAGCTGCTCGGCAAGCCCGACTTCGTCGTCAACGTGGAGTATCCGGACGTCTACAAGGCGGCCGGCCTGGCCGGCGCCAACAAGGGCGAGCTGTTTCTCAAGCTGCTGCAGGCGGCGCCGCTGAAGTTCGGTGCAGGTGGTGGCGACAGCAAGAGCGACGCGCTGGGCGGGCTGGCGACGCCCGAGCTGTCGGTACTGGGCCTGTCGCGCATCCTGGGCCCCGCGTCCGCACGCCTCGGCAACGGGCAGTCCATCGAGGATGCGCTCAAGAAAGTGCGCGATGGCGGCTTCGATCCCGTGAGCTTCTTCGAGGGCGCCAAGATACTGGGCGGCATCGCGCTGTCGGACCTGCTCGACGTGGTGACGCAGCTGGCCGGCGCCGACGTGCCCAAGTTGCTGTCGCAGGAATTCCCCGATCGCATCGAAGCGCGCTTCGACTGGGAAACGCCGATCAAGAAGTCGGATCCGCTGAACCTGTTCGTGCCCAGGGCCGATCCGTCCAAGCCCACGCCGCTGAAGATGAGCGGGCGCTCGGTGACGCGTCTGGGGCCGCATGGCCCGGACTCGCCGACCTCGACCGCAAACGCCACGCTCGACAACTTCAAGGTCAACCTGTTCGGCTTCATCATCGTCTGGTTCGACCACCTGGAATTCAAGGTCGAGCCGGGCCAGAAGCCCGACGTGATCGTCGACCTGCACCGCAAGCAGGGCAGCAACGACGATCCCATCGCCTTCGGCGGACCGCTGGAATTCGTCAACGATCTGCGCCAGTTCATTCCGTCGAACGGCTTCTCCGATCCGCCCAATCTGTCGGTGACGCCCAGCGGCATCCAGGCCAGCTTCTCGCTGGGCCTGCCGTCGATTCAGGTGGGCGTGTTCGCGCTGTCCAACGTGTCGCTGGGCGCGGGCTTCGACCTGCCGTTCGACGCCAAGCCCATGGCCGTGCGCTTCAACTTCTGCGAGCGGCAGAGCCCGTTCAACCTCACCGTTTCGCTGCTCGGCGGCGGCGGCTTCTTCGCTATCGGCATCGATGCCGGCGGCGTGCGCGAGATCGAGGCGGCGCTGGAATTCGGTGCCTCGGTGCAGATCGATCTGGGCGTGGCCTCGGGTGGCGTCGAGATCAAGGCCGGCGTCTATTTCCACTGGCTGCAGCCCAACGATCAGGCCGCGACCGTCGAGCTCACGGGCTATGTTCGCCTGCACGGCGAGCTGACCATCATCTGCCTGATCTCGGCCTCGCTGACCTTCAACCTCGAACTCGGCTACCTCAAGCAGGGCAGCAAGTCGCTGATGTTTGGAGAGGCCGAACTGATCATCGAGGTCGAAGTGCTGCTGTTCAGCGCCAGCGTGACCGTGCGCTGTCGGCGCGAGTTCGGCGGCGGCGCGGCCGATCCGCGCTTCATCGATCTGGTCCCTCAGCAATCGCTGTGGGACGAGTACTGCGACGCCTTCGCGCTCGAAGCCGCTTAAAACAAATTCTGGAGGAGCGTCAGGAATGGCCAAGCAAACCCTGATGTGGACGGCCCTGCCCAACGGTTTGACCGAGGACGGTCGT
>JALRLM010000346.1 GCA_023254435.1 Hydrocarboniphaga sp. | reverse complement strand
CCTGCGCCGCATCGCCGCCACCATCTGGGTGGAGCGCGACGGCCAGAAGAAGATCGTCATCGGTGACGAGGGCGCCACGCTCAAGCGCGTCGGCACCGCCGCACGCAAGGAGCTGGAATACCTGACCGGCGACAAGGTGTTCCTGCAGCTCTGGTGCAAGGTCAAGGAAAACTGGAGCGACGATCCCAAGGCGCTCAAGCAGTTCGGCTACGAGTCGGAGTAAGTCTTTGCCGCCGCGCCGATGAGCCGTGCGCGGATTTCGCTCGCCCTGGGCCACGTGCTGCGCACGCAGGCTTTTCGCGACAGCAGCCTGCTGGTCGAGGCCTTCACCGAGGAGCACGGCCGCATCGGCCTGGTGGCGCGCGGCGCGCGGTCGCCACAGTCGCGCAAGCGGGCCCTGCTGCAGCCCTTCCAGCCGCTGCTGCTGTCGTGGACCGAGCAGGGCGATCTGGGCTCGCTGACCGCCATCGAAGCCGCCGCGCCGCCGGTGCCGCTGGCCGGCGAACTGGTGTTCAGCGGCTGGTATCTCAACGAAATCCTGCTGCGCCTGGTGCAGCGCCACGATCCGCATCCGGTGCTCTACGCGGCCTACGGACGCACGCTGCACGATCTGGCGGCCGCCACCGAGGCAAGCCTGCGCATTTTCGAGAAGCAGCTGCTGGCCGAGCTCGGCTACGGCCTGCAGCTGTTCGACGATCTGTTGCCCGACCAGCACTACCGCTACGACGACGAAGAAGGCCCCGTGCCGGTCGGTCCCGAGGCGCCGGGTGCCTTGAGCGGCGACAGCCTGATCGCCCTGCGCGACGAGCGTTTCGAGACGCCGCAGCAGCTGCGCCAGGCGCGCCAGCTGCTGCGCGCGAGCCTGCGGCCGCTGCTGGGCACTCAGGAGCTGGAGTCGGCGCGCCTGCTCAAGCAGCTGCGCGCTCGCGGCGGCGCGTCCTGAGGCTGCGCGGCTCGTTGCCGGATCGCGGCGTCGAAGCGCCGTCCAAGTCGGCATTCCGCTGATTCCGGGTCGAAAAAGCCGGCCGTCGGCCCTGCCGGCCCGACCGTCCTCGAACAGCCGGATCGCCCGGCCGAACTGCTTCAGAGCCTCGCCAAGGCGCCGTTAGCGAAAGCAATGGCGACACGGCATCGCGTGTCGCGCTTTGGCAAGGCGACGCATGGGTTCGGCGATGAAGCGCAACAAGACTCGGATGGGACACTGGACGCTGCTGATGGCTGCAGCGCTGATGCCGACTTCGGCACAGGCTTTCGATTTCATCGACTGGGCCCTGGGGCTGCGCGCCGGCACGCCGGGCATCGGTGCCGAACTCGGCATCGGACTGGGTCCGAGCCTGAACCTGCGACTGCCGGCCAATCTGTTCAAGTACAAGTTCGACGTCGAAGAAGACGACGTCGACTACGACGGCAAGCTCAAGCTGCAGAGCTTCGGCGCGGTGCTGGACTACCACCCGTTCCAGGGCGCGTTTTTCGTCAGCGCGGGCGTGTTCTCCAATGGCAACCGGCTTGACCTGTTTTCGCGCGACGAGAATGGCGACACCGAGTACCGCATCGGCGACGACGATCGCGTCTACCGTTCCGACTCCAACGATCCACTCACGCTCACGGGCCACATCAAGTTCGGCAATGCCGCGCCTTATCTGGGCCTGGGCTGGGGCAATGCGATCCAGGGCGTGTCGAACGCCTACTTCCGCTTCGAGGTCGGCGTGCTGTTCCAGGGCCAGGGTCGTGTCGGTCTGGGGTCCAGCGGCTCGGCCATCGATACGCAGAGCGGCGAGTCCTTCAGCACGCAGGGCGATTCGATGGAAGCACAGGTGTTTCGGGCCGAGCTCGCACAGGAGCGCGAGCTGATCGAAAACGACATCAGCGACTACGAGCTGTATCCGGTGATGAGCTTCGCCGTCGGCTACCGGTTCTGAACCAGCAGGCTCAGATCGCGCACGAAGTGCCGGTACGCCTGTTCGCGATCGCGCTCATCGGGCAGGCGCAGCAGATACGAGGGATGCACGGTCGCGAACGCCTGCCGGCCCTCGGCCAGCGTGCGCCATTGCCCGCGCTCCTGTAGCAGACGGAACTCGCTGCCGAACATCGCGCTCGCGGCCATGCCGCCCAGGCAGACGATGCGCCTGGGTTGCACGCGTGCCAGCTCGGCCTCCAGCCAGGCGCGGCAGGCGCCTTGCTCTGATGCGCTGGCCCGCTTGTGCAGACGGAACTTGCCCTGGGGCTCGAACTTGAAGTGCTTGACCGTGTTGGTCACGTAAAGCTGTTTGCGATCGAGGCCGATCTCCTCGAGCGCCTGATTCAGCAGGCGACCCGCCGGTCCGATGAAGGGCCGGCCGGCCAGATCCTCGTGATCGCCGGGCTGCTCGCCGATCAGCATGATCTCGGCGTCGGCGGGGCCTTCGCCGAATACGGTCTGCGTCGCCGGCCGATACAGCTCGCATTGCCGGCAGTCCTGCGCTTGCCGGCGTATCTGCTGCAGGCTGTCGGCGGTCGCGACGTCTTGGGCGGGTGGCGCCGGTGTCGTCATGCGTTTGCGTGGCGTGGTCGGTGCCGCCTGCACCATGGCCTGCGCGCGCGGCTGCGCCTCGCGGATCAGCTGCGGTATCAGCGAGGCCTCGGGCAGATTCTTCCAGTACTTCATCGGCATCTCGCTCTTCATCGCCTTCACCTTGAGGCGAGCGGGATTGAAGATGCTCGTGTAGTACTGGCGCCAGAGCGCTTCCAGCGCATCGCCGTCGGGCGCCTGCTCGCGCGAGGCGCCGGCATCGAAGCGCAGCGATTCGCCGTCCCAGTGCGCGGCGCGATCGGGTGTCAGGATGGACCAGTGCATGCCCGCGAAGCGTCGAACGAAGAACGGCGCCACGCGCTCGACGATGAAATGCTCGGGCTCGAACCAGGCCACGAACACGCTGGCCCGGTCGTCGTACCGCACTTCGCGAAAGCGCACGAAGGCCTTCATCTTGTGCAGGTCGCGGCGCACGGATTTCTCCCAGGCGCGGGCGCGCATCACGTCGTCGTCGGTGACGATGCGCAGCAGCTGCGGCTCGCCATGCGTCAGTCGCCACAGCAGGCGATAGAGCAGGGCGTGGCGCCGGGCATCGCGATGCGCCAGCACGCGCTCGGCCAGCGACAGGAAATCCCGGGGTACCGTCGTGCCAGCCGCCACCGTCGGCAGGGACGCGACATCGGTGGTCGCGAACAGGTCGTCGTCCGCATCGCAGCGCCAGCTTACGCGCTCGGGTGCCACGCCGGCGCGCAGCAACTCGCGCGCTCGCTGGCGCCATTCGTCGAAGTCGACGCCGTCGTGCAGGCGCACGGCCACCAGATCGTGCGCGCCGGACATGTTCAGGCGAACAGATCGGCCTGTTGCGGCCTGGACAGCAGTTCGTTGCGCAGTGTGCTGCTCTCCGAATCCCGGCGTGGATGGTGGTCCAGCGTGATCACGAAGGGCGCGACCTTGCGTGTCGCCACGCGCAGGCGCGTCAGGTCGTCGAAGCGCAGGCGCTTGTGGCGACGCAGCTCGATCAGCCTGTCGACGGTCTTCACGCCCAGGCCCGGTACGCGCAGCAGCGTCTCGCGCGTCGCGGAATTGAGATCCACCGGAAACTGTTCGCGATGGCGCAAGGCCCAGGCCGTCTTCGGATCGACGTCGAGATCGAGATTGGCCTGCGCGCTCTGTGCGGGCGCGATGTCGTCTACCGTGAAGCCGTAGAAGCGCAGCAGCCAGTCGGCCTGATACAGGCGGTGTTCGCGCACCAGCGGTGGCGAGACCAGCGGCAGGGCCTTCGAGGCATCGGGAATCGGGCTGAAGGCGCTGTAGTAGACGCGACGCAGGCGATAGTTGTTGTAGAGATTGGAACTGGTGACGAGCACGTCGCGATCGGTTGCCGCATCGGCGCCTACGATCATCTGCGTGCTCTGTCCGGCCGGGGCGAAGCGCGGAGCCTTGGGGGTTTTCCTCTTTTCTTCCTTGCTTTCCTCGATCGCCAGTCGCAGCGTGCCCATGGCGGCGCGGATGTCGCGCAGGTTCTTCTCGGGCGCGAGGCGCTGCAGGCCGGTTTCGGTCGGCAGCTCGATGTTGATCGACAGGCGATCGGCCCAGCGTCCGGCTTCTTCGATGAGTTCGGGCGCGGCGTCGGGAATGGTCTTGAGATGAATATAGCCACCGAAGCGATGCACGCTGCGCAGGGTCTTGGCGACGAGCGTGAGCTGCTCCATGGTGTAATCGGCGTTGCGGATGATGCCCGAGGACAGGAACAGGCCCTCGATGTAATTGCGCTTGTAGAAATTGAGCGTGAGATCGACGATTTCCTGCACCGAAAAACGCGCGCGCTGTACGTTGCTGCTGCGGCGATTGATGCAGTAGACGCAATCGTAGATGCAGAAATTGGTCAGCAGGATCTTGAGCAGCGAAATGCAGCGCCCGTCGGGCGCGTAGGCGTGGCAGATGCCCATGCCCTCGGTGCTGCCGATGCCGCCGCTTGCGCGCGAGTCGCGCTTCACCCCGCCGCTCGACGAGCAGCTGGCATCGTACTTGGCGGCGTCGGCCAGGATGGCGAGTTTGGCGGTGGCGTCCATGAGCCTAGTGTGCGTACGGCGTGGCTGAAGGCAAGTCGCGCTATCGACCCAGTCCAGCCGGCGTACAAGCGCTGTACAGCCCGGCGAAGCCGCGATATTCGCAGCGGGGAAGCGCGCCGCCCGGCACAATAGGCGCACGATCCGTCGCCCTCATCCGCCATGCCCTCCTTCGATATCGTTTCCGAAGTCGACAAGCACGAACTGACCAACGCCGTCGACCAGGCCAAGCGCGACCTCGACAACCGCTACGACCTGCGCGGTACCGATGCCCGTTTCGAGCACGAAGACAATGTGATCACCCAGTTTGCGCCCAGCGAGTTCCAGCTCGACCAGATGCTGGAGATCCTGCACAAGCGCCTGGCTGGCCGGCACATCGACCTGCGCGCAATCGAACTCGGCGACGTCGATACCAACCTGGCCGGCGCGCGGCGCAAGATCACGGTCAAGCAGGGCATTGAACAGGTGCAGGCCAAGAAGATCATCGCCCGGATCAAGGAGGCCAAGCTCAAGGTCGACACGCAGATCGCCGGCGAGAAAGTGCGCGTGATCGGCAAGAAGCGCGACGATCTGCAGCTGGCCATCGCGCTGCTGCGCAAGGCCGATCTCGAGCTGCCGCTGCAGTTCGAGAATTTCCGGGATTAGCGGGAATAACCTATGGCGTACCCTAGCGATACGATCCTGCGCAAGCTGGCCGGTACGGCTGCATTCGAGCGCGGCGCCGCTTATCTTCGGGAAGGCCGCGTTCGCCTGCTGCGAGCCGATGAGTCGGGGTTCGAGGCGCAAGTGTCGGGAAGTCAGACCTATCAGCTTCGCTTGCAATGGGATGGCGAAGGCCTGACGGCCCATTGCGATTGCCCGGTCGACGCTTTCTGCAAGCACCTGGTGGCCGGCGCTGACCTGGCGCGACGGCGCATATGCACCCACGGCTTGCCGGGATGAATTGCTGGAGCAGCTGCAAGCGCAGCCTGCGCCACGCTTGGCGAAATGGCTGTTCGAACTTGCCCAGGAGAATGACTGGATCGAAAAGCAGCTGCGTCTGCAGCTGGCTCCGGATGATCCTGAACAGCTCAGGAAATCGCTGGGTGCGATGCTGAAGAATTCCCGTTTTCTGGACTGGAAAGCCAGCACTGCGTACGCGCGGCGTCTGGCGACGCCCCTGCGGCTGCTGGACGATCAGCTGTGGTCCAATCCGCAGCAATGCCTGGATTTGTGCGGTTTTGCAATGGAGCGCTTGCTGAAGGTTTACGGCAACTCCGACGATTCTGGCGGCGCATCGGCGATCGACTGCGGGAATTCGCAAACCTGCACAGGCGCGCTGCGCAGGCATCGAGCGCAGAGCTCGATCGCCCGCGCTTCGCGCGCGACCTGCTGCGTTGGCAGAAGGCAGATGAATGGAGTTTTTTTCCTACCGAAGTCTATTGGACGATGCTGGGCGAAGATGGACAAGCGCGATATGCGGCGCTGGTTGCGGCTGAGTTTGCCAAGCTGGGGCCGCCTGCCTCGCCCGGGCGCTACGATGAGCACTGGTCTCGCGATCTGGGCGTTCTGCATCGCATGGAGGCCGTAGCCAGCCTGCAGCGCGATTTCGACACGCTGCAACGTGTGCTGACGCGCGACCTCTCATCCGGAGCTGCTTTTATCCGGATGGTGGAAGCCTGCAGGGACTTCGGTCGCGAGCGCGAGGCGCTGCAGTGGGCAGAACGTGGGGTCAAGGCGCATCCGCAGTGGGGAGCCCTGAGATCGCTGCTGGCCGAAGAGCTACAACGCGCAGGCCTGGGCCAGGAAGCCGTGGACACCTTGTGGCAAGGCTTCAAGAGCGCTCCCGACCGCCATACCTGGCAGTCACTCAAGCTTGCGGCGCAAGCTCAGTGGACTGCATATCGAGAGCGAGCGCTGGATCACCTGCGCGCAGCGGAGCGCCATCTGGATGATGGCAGGCCCGAGGCCAGCCTGCGCATTGAGCTGCTGATGCTGGACGGCGATCTGGAAGCAGCGCGTCTGCTGGCACGGCAGGCGGCGGTGAGGCCTGGGCGCTTGCGTGATCTGGCTTCCAGAATCGCCGCTGATCATCCAGCGGATGCGGCCGCGTTGCTGCGGCGCGTGGTGAATTCGGACTTGCCGAGAGTGACCCCGCGCGACTATGCCCCTATTGCGCTTGAGATCGCGCAAGTCCTGCGCCTGGCGCCGGGTGTGGATTCGCAGCGCTGGGTGGACGAAATCAAACTGAATTATCGTGCCCGTCGCAAACTGATGGGCTTGATGGCCGATCAGGGTTTGTGAGCGGCGCTTTCGTTGTCGTCATCATCGAGCAGCGAGCCGGGTTCTTGCTCTACGGGGCGAAAGATTCCAGATACCGACTCAGCAGCGCCGGCCGCAGCGCATGTACGCGGCGTCTGGCGCCCAGATCGCCAGGGCTGGCGATGAGCTCGACCGTCGCCGCGTAAAGCTCGCCGGCCAGCGTTTGCGGCGCCAGCTCGGCCGGCACGCTGAAGCGTTGTCCCGGCTCGTCGATCAGCATCCAGGCGGGAAACTCGTCGGTGGCGTAAGCGGCCTCATCGGACTGGAAATCGCTCCAGCGATCGAGCAGCGTGGGATCGGCCTGAGATTCGTCGAAAGCCTGTTCCGCTGACTGCGGGTGGTTCCAGCACAGACGCATCCAGGCCGCGCGCGCGTCGCCGCCGCGGCTGCAGTCGGTGCAGGCTCGCGCCATGCGAACGAGCAGCTGCGGCTCGTCGTTCCAGTCGGGTTCGCCGCCGATCGCAGTGACTGCACGCTCGGGCTCCCCGGCTTGCAGCCAGGCATGGCTTGCGTGTGCTTGCGGGTTACGCCGGTCGAATCGCTGCCCAGCCCGGCGCTCGGCCAGTGCGCTCCAGAGTGCTCGCAGATAGGCTGCCGCGCTTGCTCCGAGCCGTCGGTGTGCGACGGCGGTGAGTCGGGTTTCGATGTGCTCGGCATCAAGGACTTGCGCGCGAGTCATCGCGGCCGCAATGAGCTGCTCGAAATCCTCATGCGCGCTCGCATCGTCGATGCGGGCGAGCAGTTCGCTCGCGGCATCCAAGCGTCGATCGCGCAGGGCATCGCGCAGCTGCGTCTCTGCGTAGAGTCCCTGATTGTCGCGCAGCAGGTCGAACTGTGAGCGCTGCGATTTGCGCATGACGACGCGACAACGTGCCGGCAGCGCCAGGAACATCGCACCGCTCGCGGCGCGCAGGCCCTGCTGTACCGCATAGGCATGCGCCGCATCGAGCGTGTCGGCGACGAGAGTCGACGCGGCGAGCCAGGCGCCGCTCGCGTCGATGAGCTTCAGCCGCAGCAGCAGCTCGAAGAAATCGAGCTCGCCACGTTCGAGTAGCAGGCGATCGACCGCGGACGCGAGGCTGACGTCGGCGGTCGAGATGCTCATGCCGACTTCACTCGGGGCGATAGACTTCCGCGCCTTGGCTCAGGAACTCCTGCGACTTCTCGGCCATGCCTTTTGCGAGCGCCTCGTCTTCGCTGGCGCCGACCTTGGCTGCGTAGTCGCGCACGTCCTGCGTGATCTTCATCGAGCAGAAGTGCGGACCGCACATGCTGCAGAAGTGGGCGAGCTTGGCGCCTTCCTGCGGCAGGGTTTCGTCGTGAAATTCCTGGGCCTTTTCGGGATCGAGGCCGAGGTTGAACTGATCTTCCCAGCGGAACTCGAAGCGCGCCTTGGACAGCGCGTTGTCGCGCACCTGCGTGCCAGGAAAGCCCTTGGCCAGATCGGCCGCGTGCGCCGCGAGCTTGTAGGTGATGATGCCTTCGCGCACGTCGTCCTTGTCGGGCAGGCCGAGGTGCTCCTTGGGCGTGACGTAGCAGAGCATGGCGCAGCCGTACCAGCCGATGTTGGCCGCGCCGATGCCGGAGGTGATGTGGTCGTAGCCCGGTGCGATGTCGGTGGTCAGCGGGCCGAGGGTGTAGAAGGGCGCTTCATAGCAATGCTTGAGCTGCTCTTCCATGTTCTCCTTGATCAAATGCATCGGCACATGGCCGGGGCCTTCGATCATCACCTGCACGTCGTGCTTCCAGGCGATGTCGGTGAGCTCGCCGAGCGTGTGCAGTTCGCCCAACTGCGCTTCGTCGTTCGCATCAGCAATCGAGCCCGGACGCAGGCCGTCGCCGAGCGAGAAGCTCACGTCGTAGGCCTTCATGATTTCGCAGATTTCCT
>JALRLM010000592.1 GCA_023254435.1 Hydrocarboniphaga sp. | reverse complement strand
CTGCGCCACGTGCAGCGAGCCCATGAGCCCGCCGTAGGAGTGGCCGACGACGACCACGGGCGTGTCGACGTTGAGCGCCTGCAGCAGCGCGGCGAATCCGGCGCTGAGGCCGGCCACGGTCTGCGGCGCCTGCAGGCGGCTGCCGCCGATGCCGGCGCGGTCGTAGAACAGCAGCCGCGTCTGCGGCGCGAGCAGGCCTTCGATCCAGGTCCACTGCTCGAAGGACGCGCCCCAGCCGTTTTCGAACACCAGCAGCGGCAGCGCCGAGGGCGTGCCGCAGAGGCGATAGCGCAGGCTCGCGCCGGGCACCTCGATGCTCGTATCGCTCATGGTCGTGCTCCTTCGTCTTACTGTGCGAGGCGATCGGCCAGCGCGTCGATCAGGCGCACGCCGAAGCCGGTCGGGCCCTTGGCGATGCCGATGACGGGACGCGTCACCCAGGCGGTGCCGGCGATGTCGATGTGCGCCCAGGCCGTGCCCTTCGCGAATTTTTCGAGGAACTTGGCGCCCGCGATGGCCGAACCGCTGGAGACGCCGAACAAGCCCGGCGCGCCCATGTTGCGCACGTCGGCGATCTCGGACTCCACCGTGTAGTCGTAGCGCTTGCCCAGCGGCATGCGCCACAGCGATTCGCCGCTGTCGCTCGCCGCGCCGGCGAGTTCGGCGGCCAGCGCCTCGTCGGTGCTGAACAGGCCCGCGTACTCCTCGTGCAGCGTCGCCATCATCGAGCCCGTCAGCGTCGCCACGTCGACCAGACGCTGCGGCTGGTGGGTATTGATCAGGTAGCTCATCGCATCGGCCAGCACGATGCGGCCTTCGGCGTCGGTGTTGTCCACTTCGATGGTCAGGCCCGACAGCGAGGTGATGACGTCGCCCGGACGCATCGAGCTGCCGTCGATCACGTTCTCGCACAGCGGAATCGCGGCGACGACGTTGATCGCTGCCTTGCGCTGCGCCAGTGCGCGCATGGCGCCGATCACCGCGGCGGCGCCGGCCATGTCGAACTTCATCTTCGAGATGCCCGGATAGGGCTTGAGGTTGAGCCCGCCGCCGTCGAAGGTCAGGCCCTTGCCGACCAGGCCCAGATCCACGTCCTTGCCGCGTCCGCCGCGCCATTCGCAGATCAGCAGGCAGGGCGGATGCTCGCTGCTGCGGCCCACTGCGAGCAGGCCGCCCGCGCCGAGTTTTTCGAGTGCCTTGAGGTCGAGCAGCTTCAGTTGCGCGCCATGTGCGCTGAGCTCCTTCGCGGCCGCGGCGAAGCCTTGTGGCGTCATCAGATTGGCCGGCGCATCGACGAGCGCGCGGGCCCAGTTGACGGCCTCGGCCAGCTCGCGCGAGCGCTTGGTGCCTTTCCACAGCGAGGCCGGCAGCAGCAGCGATTCGACTTCGAAGTGCGCCCTGGGCGGCGTGCTGCGAAACGCCGTGCAGCGATACGCGGCCAGCGTGGCGCCGAGCGCGTAGGCATTGGTCGCGGCCTGCACGTCGTCGGCGAGCGGCGGCGCGATCAGTGCGGCGGCGCCGATGCGCAGGGCGCGCAGCGCCTCGATGGTGGCCGCACCGGCCGATTCCCAGAAGCGCGTTTCGTTGTCGAAATCGGCTTGCAGGCCGCAGCCGACGACGATCCGGCGCGTGGCGCCGTCCGCGAGTTCGATGCGATCGCCCGGCACGCCGCGAAAGCTCGGCGGCAGCGCGGGCAGATCCACGTCGTCGTGCAGAACGGCGCCGTCGCGGCCGACCAGCAGGACTTCGACGGCGACGGGTTTCTTGGCTCGGCTGCCCAGAGGGCTGGGTTTGGCGTCGGTCAGTTTCATGGGGCTCTCGTGCGGCGTGATGGCGGAAGAAGTCGTAAACGAAGCGAAAGATCAGGTGGCAGCGGCGCCGGCATCGAAGCGGCCGGGCGCCAGCATGGCGGCATCGACGCCTTCGGCGACGACCTGCGCGGGCAGCTCGCGGCGCAGCGCGAGCGCGGCGGCGATGTCGGACAGCGCCGGTGCGGTCTGCACGCCGTAGCCGCCTTGCCCGGCGAGCCAGAAGAAACCGTCCACCTGCGGGTCGTAGCCGACCACGGGCGTGCGGTCGGGCGCGAAGGTGCGCAGCCCGGCCCAGGCGCGCACGACGCGGCGTACGCGCAGGCTCGTGCGGGTTTCGAGGCGATCGACGCAGATGGCGATGTCGAGATCGTCGGGCTGGGCGTCGCAGGCGGCGCTCGGCGTCTCGTCGGCCGGCGAGGCCAGCAGCAGGCCGGCGTCGGGCTTGAAGTAATACGACTCGTCGGCGGCGATCATCGCCGGCCAGCGGCCGCTGTCCACGCCGGCGGGCGGCTCGATGACGATGGCCGTGCGATGCAGTGGCTGCAGGCCCAGCGGCTGCGCGCCGGCCAGCTGCGCGACCGCGTCGGCCCAGGCGCCCGCGGCGTTGACGACGACGTTCGCGGCAAACGCGCCCGCCGTGGTGTCGAGCTGCCAGATACCGGCCTGGCGTCGCAGCGTCGTGAGTCCGGCATCGCAGACCAGCACGGCGCCGGCGCGGCGCGCCTGGCGCAGGAAGCCCGTGTGCAGGGCGTTGACGTCCAGGTCGAAGGCATCGGCTTCGTAGGCGCAGTGCACGGCGGAGGCGGGCTGCAGCACGGGCACGAGTTCGAGCGCCCGCGCCGTCGATATGCGCTGCGCCAGCGGCGATGCCGCAATGGCGTCGATCGCCTGCGCATCGGGCTCGCCGCCGGCGTAGAGCACGCCGCGCGGCGCCAGCAAGGGGTGCTCGCAGAATCCGGACGGCGGCTGCTCGAAGAATGCGCGGCTGGCGCGCGTGATGGCGGTGATGCAGTCGTTGCCGTAGAGCGCGCTGTAGAGCGCGGCCGAGCGTCCGGTGGTGTGGTAGCCCGGCGCGCTTTCGCGCTCGAGCAGCAGCACGCGCGCGTGCTGCGACAGGCGCGCCGCCAGCGACGCCCCGGCGATGCCGGCCCCCACGATCGCGAAGTCATATGTCGTCATCGGATTTCGCTCCACTGGCGCGCCGCGGAGACATTCCCCGGCGCCTTGGCTCGGCGCTGCCGGCCCGGAGCCGGTTGGCGCCGAGTCCGTGCTTGCACTTTTACGAGCACGTGCTCATTATCAATAACGAGCACCCGCCCGTAAATAGTCCTCAATAGTCTCGACAGCCGCGATAGCCGATGCCGACCGCCTCCGACGATTCGTCCCCAGACTCCGTGCCCGAGCGCGCCCGGCCGGGCCGTCCGCGCAAGCTCAGCCATGAGCGCATCGTCGAGGCCGCGCTCGCGGTGATCGACCGCGACGGCTTCGCCGCGCTGTCCACGCGCTCGCTGGCGCGCGAACTCGGCACCACCGGCTCCACGCTCTACAACTACGTCAGTCGCATCGAGGACATCGAAGTCGAGGTGCTGCGCATCCTCACCTCGGACATTCCGCTGCCGACCGCGACCACGGGTGCCGCGCTGCGCAGCGAGCTGCTGAACCATCTCGTGGCCGTGCGCCAGCTCGTGTTCAAGCACCCGCACGTGCCGTTTCCCAAGATCGGCTCGCCGTCCTGGAACCTGCTCGATCAGATCAACGCGCGCTGGTATGCGGCGCTCGCGCCCTTCGTGCCCGAGCCACACGTGGTGGTGCTCGCCTACGGTGCCCTGATCAGCGCCATCGTCGCCTCGGCCGAGCGTGAACGCATCTGGGGTGAGCGCTATCGCCAGCCCCGGAGCGCGCAGCCTTATCTGCAGCAGGTGAAGCTGGAAGGTCTCGAAGCAACCCTGGGCGCGCTGATCGATCAGCTGCTGCCCGGCCTGTCGCGCCGCTGATTGCCATGCGCGCCGCCAGGATCTTCTACACCGCAGCGGCGCATCCGATTTGGGGCAACGCAGCCGCGGCAAACGACGTGGGCGATGGCATCGTAAAGGGGGCGTGATGGGCAAGGAACGGGACACGACACCGGTTGCGACACCGGTTGCGGCACTGGTGGCGGCATTGGGCATCGGGGCGCTGATGGCGACCGATGCATTGGCGCAGCAGGCGACCGAAGCGGAACTCGACACCATCGCGGTGTCGCCCGCGGTCGAGGCGCCACCGCCGCCACCAACGGACGGCGAAGCGCCGGTGGCGCTCGAAGAAATCATCGTCACCGCCAACAAGCGCAACGAAAGCGCGTCCAAGCTCGCCGGCGCGGTCACCGCCATCGACAGCGCGACGCTGCAGGCCACCGGCGCCAGCCAGCTCGCCGAATACCTGTCGCTGTCGCCGGGCGTGAACTTCAACAGCAGCACGCCGGGCTATTCGGTCATCACCATTCGCGGCGTGTCGTCCGACACCATCAACAGCCTCGCGCAGACCGCGGTCGGCGTGTACTTCGACGACATTCCGCTGACCGATCCGGCCGCGCCGATGGTGGTGGCCGACATCGACGCCTTCGATGCCAAGCGCATCGAAGTGCTGCGCGGACCGCAGGGCGCGCTCTACGGTTCGGCCTCGCTGGGTGGCGCGGTGAACTACATTCCGCAGGCGCCCGACACGCACGACGTGCTGTTCGCCGCGCAGGCGAGCGGCTCGCAATCGACCAATGCCTCGATCGGCGGCAGCGCCAAGGCGATGTTCAACACACCGCTGATCGACGACGTGCTGGCGCTGCGCATGGTGGGGCATTACACGCGCGTGCCGGGCTACATCGACAACGTCGGCACCGGCGAGGACGGCGCCAACAACGTGGTCACCAAAGGCGGTCGCGCCACGCTGGGCTGGACGCCGGGCGACGACACCACGGTGCGGCTCACCGGCCTGTATCAGCAGACCCGCGTCGACGACGCGGCCTATGTCGATCCGCGCGAAGGCGATCTCCAGAAGAACACGCTCGCGCCCGAGCCCAGCGACAACACCATCCGCCTCGTCAATCTGCGCGTGGAGCAAGCCTTCGACGCCGGCACGCTGTCGCTGATCGGCGGCTACCAGGACAAGGACAGCGCGCTGGAGTACGACGGCGCCACCGCGCTGGGACTCAATGCGCTGGGACAGCGCGTGCTGCTGCAGCAGACCGGCGGCGTGAAGGGCTACAGCGCCGAGCTGCGCTTCGTCTCGGCGCCCGACGATACCTTCGAGTACCTGGTCGGCGCGTCCTATGCCGATCGCGACGAGCAGTTCGACGTGCTGCTCAACCTGGCCACGCTGGGGCAGAGCGCCGATGCGCTCGACGCGCTGTTCGCGCAGCTGGGCCTGGCGCCGCCCGCGGTGATCGGCGACCTCACCACGCTGGTGGCGCAGCACGCCGAAATCGGTGCGCCGGAGAAAGCGCTGTTCGCCGAGGGCAGCTGGCGTTTCTTCGACGATTTCAAACTCACCTTCGGCGGTCGCTACTACGACAATCGCGTCGACAGCACCATCGATGGCCACGGCCTGCTGCTCGTCGCGGCCGGCGGCACCAGTTTCACCGAGTCGCGCAGCAGCGGCGCCAAGGGCTTCAATCCCAAGGTCTCGCTGGCCTGGCAGCTCACCGACGACGCGCTGCTCTACGCGCTGTATTCGCGCGGCTACCGGCTCGGCGGACCCAACGTGGTGCCGAGCACGCCGCTCTTCAGGACCCAGCCCAACTACGGTCCCGACGAGGTCGACAACTACGAGATCGGCACCAAGACCGCGTGGTTCGACCGTCGGCTGACGCTCGACCTGACCGCGTTCTGGATCGACTGGAAGGACATTCAGCTGGTGGTGTCGGAAAGCACCGGCACCTTCAAGTACCTGGACAACGCCGGCAACGCGCGCATCAAGGGCGCGGAGCTCGCGCTGGCCGCGCAGCCTTTCGACTTTCTGACCGCGCGCAGCTCGCTGACCTATCTCGATGCCCGCCTGCGCGAAGACTACGATCCCAACAACAACCGGCCGCCGGCCGAGAAGGGCGATCGCCTGCCGGGTTCGCCCGAATGGGCGGTCACCAACACGCTGACCGCGAGCTGGCCGGACCGGTTCGCGCAGCCTTCGGTCACGCTGATCCATCGCTACGAGGGCGAGTCGTCGACGAGCCTGTCGTTCCAGGACGTCAAGAAGGGCGGCTACAACCTGTTCGACCTGCGTGCCGGCGTGGTGTTCGGCGACTTCACGCTGACCGCTTTCGGCAAGAACCTCACCGACAAGCGCGGCGTCACCGCCGCCAACAACTACACGCAGCCCAGCGGCGAGGTGCTGTCGCTGCAGTTCGTCACGCCGCCGCGCGTGGTGGGCCTGGAGCTGGGTTACCGCTTCACCCCCTAGAACAGGTTCTTTCGAGCAAAGTCCGCATGTCCCTGGATCAGACTCACTGGCAATCGCGCCTGACCGCTCTCGCGCATCGGCACGGCATCGTCGGCGCCAGCCTGGCCATCGCCCGCAACGAGATCACGCTGACCGCCGCGAGCGGCGTGCTGAACCTGCGCACCGGCGTGCGTGCCACGCCCGATGCGCTGTTCCAGGTCGGCTCCATCACCAAGCTGTGGACGGCGACGCTGGCCATGCAGTTGGTCGACGAGGGTCTGCTCGATCTCGATGCGCCGCTGCGGCGTTATCTGCCGGATTTTCGTATCGCCGACGAGGCGATCACGGCGACGGTGACGACGCGCCAGCTGTTGTCGCACAGCAGCGGCATCGATGGCGATCTGTTCGTCGACACCGGGCGTGGCGACGATGCGCTGGCGCGCTTCGTGGAGGCGATGGCGCCGCTGACGCGCGTCATTCCACCGGGCCTCACGGTGAGCTACTGCAATGCGGGCTACTCGCTGCTGGGACATCTGATCGCGACGCTGCGCGGACGGACCTGGGAACAGGTGCTGCGCGAACGCCTGCTGCAACCGCTCGCGCTCGCCAGCGCCGGCACCTTGCCCGAGGAAGCGCTGCTGCACGCCGCCGCCGCGGGCCACGTCGTGCCGCCTGGTGGCGAGCCGATGGTGACGCCGACCTGGGGCATGTCGCGCGCCGCCGGCCCGGCCGGGCTGCTGCATTCCACGGCCGCGCAGCAGCTGGCGTTTGCGCGCCTGCACCTGGCCGGCGGCGTCGCGCCCGACGGCACGCGCCTGCTGTCGGGCGCCGCCGTCGCCGCCATGCAACAGCCACAGGTCGCGGTGCCCGATCGCTGGTCGCTGGGCGAGCATTGGGGACTGGGCTGGATCCTGTCGAAGTGGGGCGACGAGCCCGTCTACGGGCACGATGGCGGCACGCTGGGCCAGGCCGCGTTCCTGCGCGTGCTGCCGCGAGCGGGACTGTCGATCTGCCTGCTGGTCAACGGCGGGCGTGCACCGGCCGAACTGTTTCGCGAACTGGCCGGCGAGATCGCGCAGGCGCTGGCCGGCGTCGCGCCGCCGGCGCTGCCGCAGCCGCGCGAGGGCCTGCACCTGGACGCGAGCCGCTACCTGGGCCGCTACACGCGCGTCGGCGCCGACATCGTCGTCGCCGAACATCAGGGGCAGCTGAACTTCACGCTGACGCTGACCGGCGATCTGGCCCGGCTCGTCAATATTCCACCCGAAACCGGCACGCTGCAGCCGCACGATGACGAGGTGTTCCTGCTCAAGCTGCCGAGCAAGCCGGCGCCGGTTCCGGTGGTGATCTTCGAGCGCGATGGTCAGCGCTTCCTGCATTTCGGCGGTCGTACCGCGCCGCTGCTGGAGAATGCCGCATGAAGATCTTCACCGCCGATCTGCAGCACGAGAGCAATTCCTGGGCGGTGGTGCCAACCGGCGAAGTGGATTTCGAAGCCCATGGCGTCTATCGCGGCGACGCCAGCCTGCGCGATCCGCTCGGCGCGGGTGTCTATGCGATGGAACTGCGACGTCTCGCCGAAGCCGACGGCCACCGCGTGGTCGAAAGCCTGCGCGCCTATGCGCAGCCCTCCGGCCCGGTGCTGCGCGAAGTCTACGAGCGCTATCGCCAGATCATCCTCGACGATCTGCGCGCGGCCATGCCCGTGCAGGCCGTGGTGCTGTTCATGCACGGCGCGATGCTGGCGCAGGGCTACGACGACTGCGAAGGCGATCTGATCGAATGCATTCGTCGCATCGTCGGGCCGCAGGTGCCCATCGGTGTCGAGCTGGACCTGCACTGCCATTTCACCGAACGCATGCATCGCAACGCCGATGTCATCGTCTGCTTCAAGGAATATCCGCACGTCGACGGCCTGGAGCGCCTGCGCGAGCTGTATCGCATCGTCGCCGCGCAGATGCGTGGCGAGCGGCGGCCGGTCACGGCCGTGCACGATTGCCGCATGATCGGTCTCTGGCACACCACGCGCGAACCGATGCGGTCCTTCGTGAAGCGCCTGCAATCCTTCGAAGGCCGCGACGGCATTCTCTCGGTGTCGCTGGGC
>JALRLM010000271.1 GCA_023254435.1 Hydrocarboniphaga sp. | reverse complement strand
TGCCGACAGCGACGCTGGTGCGCTGCCCCAGTTCGGCCATCCATTCGCGTAGGGCCGACACCGTGACTTCGCGGCCGATGATGATGGCCACCAGGACCGCCAGGATGCGGCCCTGCCCGTCCGAGACTTCGGCCTCCAGCAGCATGACGAGCGTCACCGTCACCAGCAGCTTGTCCGCGACCGGATCGAGAAAGGCCCCGAACTTGGAGGTCTGTCCGAGCTTGCGTGCCAGATAGCCGTCGACCCAGTCGGTGATGCAGGCGGCCGCGTACAGCACCAGCGCGAGCTGCCGCGCATGCTCGAACGGCCAGTAGAACAGCAAGAGCACGATCGGGATCACGGCCACGCGCAGCACCGTGAGCACATTGGGCAGGTTCATTCGCATGGCGCGAGTATCGACCTTTTTAGGCGTCGCGCCAAAAGTGCAATGTCGCGAGGTGACGCTCAGTCGCGGTAATAGGCATAGATACGTTCGGCCAGCGTACGGCTCACACCGTCGACTTCGGCAAGCTGGTCCACAGTGGCCCGGCGCAACTGCGCGGTGCCGCCGAAAGCCTTGAGCAGCGCGCGCCGGCGCGCCGGACCCAGACCTTCGATGGCTTCCAGTCCCGAGGTCACTCGCGCCTTTTCGCGGCGACCGCGATGTCCGGTGATGGCAAAGCGATGTGCCTCGTCGCGAATGCGCTGTATCAGATGCAGCGCCGGTGAGTCGGCCGCCAGGCGCAGCGGGAACTCCATCTCGGGCAGTATCAGTTCCTCGAGCCCGGGCTTGCGGGTCGGTCCCTTGGCAATGGCGACCACGCGCAGATCGTCGATGCCGAGTTCTTCCAGCGCTTCCAGCGCCGAGCCGAGCTGCCCTTGCCCGCCGTCGATGAACAGCACGTCGGGCTTCTGCACTTCGCCATTCTTGATGCGAGCGAAGCGCCTGCCCACCGCCTGCTTGATCGCGGCGTAGTCGTCGCCTGGCGTGATGCCGTCGATGTTGAACTTGCGATAGCTGGACTTGAGCGGTCCGTCCTCGCCGAACACCACGCAGGACGCCACGGCCTTTTCGCCGCGCGTGTGGCTGATGTCGAAGCACTCCATGCGCCTGGGCGGCTGCTCCAGGTCCAGCGCGCGCTGCAGTTCCAGCAGGCGCTGGTCCATGCTGGCGGCCTCGATGAGCCGGGCCGACAAAGCCTGCAGCGCCGTGTTCTGCGCGATCTCGACGAGCTTGAGCTTGGCACCGCGCTGCGGCAGGCGGATGGAAACCTTGCGCCCGGCATGCTGGCTCAGCGCCTGCTCGATCCAGTCCGCGTCCTCGAGCTCGTGGCTGATCAGAATCTCGGGTGGCGGCGGATACTGCGCGTAATGCTGGCTTACGAAGCTGTCGAGCAGCTCGCCGATTTCGGCCTGCGGCGGATGCTTGGGAAAGTGGCTGCGATGTCCCAGGTTCACGCCGTCGCGCACGCTCATGACCACCACGCAGCTCGATCCGGCATGCGGAGCCACGGCGACCACGTCGAGTTCGTCGGCACCGCCGGTCATCACGCGGTTCTCGCGCACGCGCTTGAGCGCGGCGATCTGGTCGCGCAGGCGCGCGGCGAGTTCGAACTCCAGGGCTTCGGACGCCTGTTCCATTTCGGTTCCGAGTTCGCGCGCGAGCTCGTCGCCTCGGCCTTCGAGCAGGCGCCCG
>JALRLM010000213.1 GCA_023254435.1 Hydrocarboniphaga sp. | reverse complement strand
GGTGGGCGGCGGCACGCTGCGCGACCTGCTACTCGATCGCACGCCGTTCTGGTTCACCGACACCGGCTATCTGGTCACCATCCTGCTCGTCGCCTGCGCCACCATGCTGATGCTGCGCTGGCGTCATCCGTCCGAGCGCGTGCTGGAGATTGCCGACGCCATCGGCGTCGCCATGTTCTCGATCTCGGGCGCACGCATCGCCGAAGCCGCCGGCCTGCCCGGGCTCATCGTGGTGGTGCTGGCGACGATCACCGGCACCTTCGGCGGCGTGCTGCGCGACGTGCTGTGCAACGACATTCCGCTGCTGCTGCGGCCCGGCACCATCTACGGCACCGCCATCATCGCCGGCGCCACGCTTTACGTCGTGCTGCAATCGCTGGGCGTCTCGCGCGATATCGCCGCGACCGTCGGCATGCTGCTGATCGCGACGCTGAGGCTGGTGGCGATCGCGCGCAACATTACGCTACCGACGCTGAGGCTCAAGGACGGCGCCAGGCGCGCCGACGACTGAAGCTCACTGCAGCCGATAGTCGCGCGGCAGCAGCGGCGGCGGCAGATCGGTTTCGCCCAGGGCTTCGAGCAGGTCGATCTCGATGCCGCGCGCCAGCGCGTCCAGCGGCAGGTCGTTGGCGGCGAGGCCGAAGGGTTCTTCGAGTTCATCGCCCAGCGCGTCGAGGCCGAACAGGGCGTAGGCCAGCAGCACCGACACTACCGGTGTGGCCCAGCCCAGCGCGCCGGCGAGGCCGAAGGGCAGCAGCACGCAGAACAGCATCGCGGTGCGATGCAGCAGCAGCGTGTAGGGGAACGGCAGCGGCGTGTTGAGGATGCGCTCGCAGGCGGCCTGCACGCCGGCCATGCCGAGCAGGCGCGCTTCGAACACCGGGTACAGCACGGGCGCCAGCGCGCCGCTGTCGAGCAGCTGGCGCAGTTCGCGGCCCTGCGCGCGCAGCAGGGCGTCGGGCAGGTTTCGGTGCGCCGACAGCGCGGCCCATTCGTCGGCGGGCAGCCATTGCGCGATCGGCGCCGAGGTCGGGCGCAGCCGCGCCGCCAGCGCATGGGTGTAGCCGATGCCACGCAGCACCATGCGACGCCGCTGCAGCGGATCGGCGATCAGGGTTTCGCAGTCGCGGGCGAAGGCGCGCAGTTCGACGATGAGCTGGCCCCATTGCCGGCGCGCCTCCCACCAGCGGTCGTAGCAGGCGCTGTTGCGAAAACTCAGGAAGATCGACAGCGCGATGCCGATCAGCGTGAACGGCGCCAGCGCGGCCTGCGAGAAGCCGTGTGGATAGTGCTCGGCCACCAGCACAGCGGCGCAGGACAGCAGCGCCACGGCGGCCAGGCGCGGTGCCACCACGGGCAGAATGGAGCCGCGCAGCACGAAGAACAGTGACCAGCTGTTGGGCTTGGGGCGAACGATCATCGGCGTGTCCGGGGAACGAGGCGGAGGCGATGCGGCGACGCGAGTGTGTCACGGCCTTCGTCGCAGCCGGCTGGCAGACAGCTGCCGCTCATAGAATGCCGGCCATATGCCCCCGCCCGACCATCTGCCTCGCGACGTTCCGAGCCATATTCCGATCCCGGCGCGCCGAGCGGCGCCGGCAGGCGAGACGGCGTCTTCCGGAGAACCCGATTTGAGCCGATCCACCGGTCGCGGCAAGCCCTGGCGCAGGCTGCGCTTCCAACTCACGCCGCTGAGCCTGCTGTGGATGCTGCCGGCCGCCCTGGTCGCGCTGCCGCTGCTGCTGATCCTGCTCGGCGCCGTGCTGCCGGTGTGGACCACCAGCTACATGCTGCAGAGCCCGACGCAGCCGGTACGGCACGACTGGGTGTCGCGCGAGCGCATCGCCGAGTCGGCGCGGCGCGCGGTGGTGGCGGCCGAGGACCAGAAGTTCTGGACCCATCACGGCTTCGACGTCGAGGCGATGCAGAAGGCCTACGAGCGCAACAAGCGCGGCGGCCGCGTGCGCGGCGGTTCCACGATCAGCCAGCAGACCGCCAAGAACCTGTTCCTGTGGTCCGGCGGCGGCTACTTCCGCAAGGGGCTCGAAGCCGGCCTGACCGTGGCCATCGAAGCGCTGTGGAGCAAGGAGCGCATTCTCGAGGTGTATCTGAACTCGGCCGAGTTCGGGCCCGGTATCTATGGCGTGGAGGCGGCCTCGCAGCACTTCTTCCACAAACCGGCCGCGCAGCTCAGCAACTGGGAGGCGGCGCGCCTGGCCGCCGTGCTGCCCAGCCCGCGCCGCTGGAAGGTCGACGCGCCCGGGCCCTACGTGCAGTCGCGCACGGCCTGGATCACGCGCCAGATGGGCTACGCCGGACGGCCGGCGCCGACCGAGGACCTGGAGCCGGCACCGCCGCCGGGCGAGGTCGATGAGGACGAGGACAGCAAGGCGCCGTTCTTTCTGCCCGAGCCGGCGCCGAGCCGTGCGCAGGACGGCCGCGGCGATGCCGGCGAGCCGGCCGCCGAAACGCCCTCCGAGCCGTCGCCCGAACCCGCAGCCGAAAGTGCGCCGCCACAGTCCGAAACACCGGCGACGGCCGAGCCGGCCGATTCCGCAGCCCCGGCAACCGAGGCCCTGCCCGATGCGCCCAGCGAGGCGCCGCAGCCGGTCCCGGAGCCGGATTGAATCGGCGGCAGGCGGGTTGAGCCCGATCGAACACGTCCGCGCCGGCTGCTGAGCAGGCCTTGCGAGCGGGCGCAGGTCGCGCGAGAACGCAGCGCAGCCGCTCAATCAGGGTGTTCTTAGCGAGCCGTGTCCGGCAGCGCCGGCGGAAACCGCCCGAGCCAGCGCAGCAGCGGCGTGTGCACGGCCTCGCCGCCGATGAGCGCCTGATGCGCCTGCGCGTCGTAGCCCAGGGCCTCGGCGATGCGCAGCGGCGGAATGCGCAGGATGCCGGCGGGACCGCGCGCGATCGCCTGCGGCCAGTCCTCGTCGTCACGACGCTGGAACTCGGCCAGATGCTTGTAGGCCAGCACCAGCAGGCGGCGGCCGTCGGGCGACAGGTCCATCGAAGTCGCCGAGCCGCGATAGCGTTCGGTACCGGCCGGCAGCGCGGGCGGCAGGCCGCCCGACCAGATCAGCGGCAGCTCGCCGATGCGTCGCGCCACAGCGACCTGACCGTTCGCGGGCGGGGCCATCGGCAGTTCGTAGAGACCGGCCGGACGCCGGCCCTTGTCGACGAGCAGGAAGCGCTGCCGGGCCGGGTCGGCGGCCAGCGCTTCGCAGTCGCGCGGGCCATCCTCGAAACGAAAGCGGATCTCGCGCGGCACCGGCAACTCGCCCGCCTTGGCCGGCAACTCCGGTTCGGGCAATACCCAGATCGAGACGAAGCTGCGAAAGCTGAAGTTGTCGCCGGTGTCGGCGATGGCCAGATAGGCCCGGCCGTCGCGGTCGCTGTAGCTGGCCAGGTCCTCCCAGTCGGTGTTGAGGATGCCCAGCGTCACTTCGCCCTGGCCACGACCGTCGGCCGCGAAGGCGTAGAGCACGGGCGCATGGCCGCTGTCGTTGAGCCCCCACCAGCGGCCCGCGACGCGGCGCGAGACCGCCAGGCCGGAGAGTTCGCTGAGCTCGGGCGATTCGATGCGACCAGCCGGTTCGACGTAGGTCGATGTCGATTCGGCCTGCGCCGTGGCGGCCAGCGGCAGCGCGAGGTTCCACCCAAGGCAGATCACTCGAAGTTGTTTCTCTAAGTTGTGACTCACAATGGAAAACTCGATATCACCCACAGCTTCTGTGGATAAGTTTGTGGGAAATGCGCGGACACTCGCCCTAAGTCGACGCCCTGGTTCAGTTTTCTGCCACCGGACCGTTTTGTGCCCATCGCGTTTTTTATTTTTAAATGAATAACTTATGCATTTGTTGCGGCATTCTTGCAGCAACATGTCGCTGGCAGCGGGCTTAAACGCCGTTGGCGCGCGTTCTGTGCATAAGCGTTCCACCGAAAAAAACTGTCGCCGCCCCGCCTCGAGCGACAGCCGGGGCGTCGGGACGAAACGTTACACTGCCGCCATGTCCCGACCCGCTTCAGCACCCGCCGGCCATTCGGCCGACGCCCGGCCAGGCCCCAGCCTGGTGCCCGCTCCCGCCGCGAGCCCGCGCGCATGACCACGGCACTGAGCGGCTTCTACGCCATCACCTCCGAGGCCTTGTGCCGCGATGCAGCCGGGCTACGGCCAGGCGTCGAGGCGGCGCTCGCCGGTGGCGCCCGCATCCTGCAGTACCGCGACAAATGGACCGCGCCGGACCGGCGCCCGGCGCTGGCGCGGCAGCTGCGCGAGGCCTGCCGGCAGGCCGGTGCGCTGTTCATCGTCAACGACGACATCGAGCTGGCCGCCGCCTGCGACGCCGACGGCGTGCACCTGGGTCGCAGCGACGGCAGCGTCGCCAGCGCGCGCCGCCGGCTGGGCGACGCCGCCATCGTCGGCGTGAGCTGCTCGGGCCGCGTCGAGCGCGCCATCGAGGCCCAGGCCGAAGGCGCCAGCTACGCCGCGCTGGGCCGCTTCTTCGTCTCCACGACCAAGCCCGACGCACCGCCGGCCGAACTGGACGCGCTGCGCCGGGCTCGCGCCGCGCTGCGCATTCCGCTGTGCGCCATCGGCGGCATCACGCCCGACAACGCCGCGCCGCTGATCGCGGCCGGTGCCGACATGATCGCCGCCGTCGAGGGCGTGTTCGGCCGCAATGCCGATGCGGCCGCCATGCGCGCGGCGGCCGGACGCTATGCGGCCCTGTTCAGCGCCTCGCGCTTACAATCGCCGACCTCCTGAACGCGCTTCGCGCCGCCCGCCGGCCGCGCTCCCGAATTCGAGTGACCCGATGACCCAGTCCCAGACCCTGTTCGAGCGTGCCCAGCTGACCATTCCGGGCGGCGTCAACTCGCCGGTGCGGGCGTTCAAATCGGTTGGCGGCACGCCGCGCTTCATCGCTTCGGCCTCGGGCGCCTGGCTCACCGACGCCGACGGTCAGCGCTACATCGACTACGTGGGCTCCTGGGGTCCGATGATCCTGGGGCACCAGCATGCGGTGGTGCAGAAAGCCATCGTCGAGCAGGCCGCCATCGGCACCTCCTACGGCGCGCCGACCGAGCTCGAGATCGAGATGGCCGAGTTGCTGTGCGCGCGCGTGCCGGGCCTTGAGATGGTGCGCCTGTGCAACAGCGGCACCGAGGCCACCATGAGCGCGCTGCGCGTGGCGCGCGGCGCCACCGGCCGCGACTACATCCTCAAGTTCGAGGGTTGCTACCACGGTCACGGCGACGCCCTGCTGGTCAAGGCCGGCTCGGGCATGCTGACCCTGGGCGTGCCGACCTCGCCGGGCGTCCCGGCCGATCTGGCCAAGTACACGCTGACGGCGACCTACAATGATTTATCGTCAGTTGACGCTTTGTTTAAGGAATACTCACACAAAATCGCGGCCGTGATCGTTGAGCCCGTGGCCGGCAACATGAATTGCGTACCGCCGTTGCCGGGCTTTCTCGAAGGCCTGCGTTCGCTCTGCGATGCCGACGGCGCCCTGTTGATCTTCGACGAGGTGATGACCGGCTTTCGTGTCGGCCCGAGCTGCGCGACGGGGCTCTACGGCGTGAGCGCCGACCTGATCACGCTGGGCAAGATCATCGGCGGCGGCCTGCCGGTGGGCGCCTTCGGCGGCAGGCGCGAGGTGATGCAGAAGCTCGCGCCGGTCGGGCCGATCTACCAGGCCGGCACGCTGTCGGGGAATCCGCTGGCGATGGCGGCGGGCCTGGCGATCCTGCGCCAGCTCGGCGACGTCGGCGTCTACCAGCGCCTGGAAGCCACCACGGCCGAACTGCTGGCCGGCCTGCAGGCCGCCGCCGACGGCGCCGGCGTGGCCTTCACCACCACCCAGGTCGGCAGCATGTTCGGCCTGTATTTCGGCCAGGGACCGATTCGCGGCTACGCCGACGTCGGACTCTGCGACATCGAGCGCTTCAAACGCTTCTTCAACCTGATGCTCGACCGCGGCGTCTACCTGGCGCCCTCGGCCTACGAGGCCGGTTTCGTGTCGGCCGCGCACGGCCCCGGCGAGATCCTCCAGACGCTGGAAGCCGCGCGCGCCAGCTTCGCCGCACTGGTCTAAAGGCCCTTCGGCTCCGCCGCTCGCGCTGCCCGCGTGCTCGATCAGGCACAGGCGTTCCTGGACTGGATCGCGGCCCATCCCGGGCTCGCGCTGGGCCTGCTGTTCGCGGTCTCGCTGCTCGACGCCATCTTCATCGTCGGCGCCTTCGTGCCGGCCTCGATCGTGCTGTTCGCGGTCGGCGCGCTGGTGGCGCTGGGCTCGCTGGAGCTGTGGCCGACGGCGGCCGTGGCGGCGGCCGGCGCGATGATCGGCGACGGCCTGTCGTTCTGGCTGGGCCGGCGCTACGGCGAGCGGCTGTTCCAGATCGGCCTGCTGCGCAAGCACGCGCAGTTCGTCGAACACGGCCGGCGCTTCTTCGACCGCCACGGCGGCAAGGGCGTGTGGCTGGCGCGCTTCCTGGGCCCGGTGCGCGCGATCACGCCGGCCATGGCCGGTGCCTCGGGCATGCCGGTATGGCTGTTCGTGCTCGCCGACTACAGCGCGGCCTACCTGTGGGCGCTGATCTACATCCTGCCCGGCGTGCTGTTCGGCGCCTCGATGGGCCTGGCCGCCGAGGTGGCGACGCGCCTGGCCGGCCTGCTGGTGCTGATCTTTGCGTTGGGCCTGCTGGGCATCTGGCTGGTGCCATTGGTCA
>JALRLM010000085.1 GCA_023254435.1 Hydrocarboniphaga sp. | reverse complement strand
GGATCGGCCTTCAGCCTGCTGCCGCCCGAGAACGCCAGCGGCAACTTCGTGAAGGTGGTGCAGCGCGTACCCGTGAAGCTGGTGTTCGATCCGCTGCCCGACACCGCGCTGCACCTGGCGCCGGGCATGTCGGTGGTGCCCACGGTCGACGTGTCCGACGAAGGCGGCACGCCGCTGACCGCGACCGGCCGCTGAGGTGAGCGGCGACGCCGCCCAGACCGCGCCCGCGCCGGTCAAGACGCCTTACTACCTGGCCGCCATCGTCGGCCTGGCGGCGTTCATGGAGGTGCTCGACACCGCCATCGCCAACGTGGCGCTGTCACATATCGCCGGCTCGCTGTCGGCCGGGCAGGACGAAGCGACCTGGGTGCTGACGTCCTACCTGGTCGCCAACGCCATCATCCTGCCGATGACGGGCTGGCTGTCGAACGTGATCGGCCGGCGTCGTTACTACATCGCCTCGATGATCCTGTTCACGCTGGCCTCGGTGCTGTGCGGCATGGCGCCGACCTTGCCGCTGCTGATCGCGGCGCGCGTGCTGCAGGGCCTGGCCGGCGGCGCGCTGCAGCCGGTGTCGCAGGCGATCCTGGCCGATGCCTTTCCGCCCGAGAAGCGCGGCATGGCCATGGCCGTCTACGGCATGGCGGTGATCTGCGGGCCCGCCATCGGCCCGCCGCTGGGCGGCTTCATCACCGACAACTTCAGCTGGCACTGGATCTTCCTGATCAACGCACCCGTGGGCGCGGTGCTGGTCGCCGCCGCGCTGCGGCTGGTACACGACTCACCGGCCCAGCTCGAAGCCCAGCGCCGCCGTCGCGAAGAGCCCTTCACGGTCGACTACGTCGGCATCGCGCTGATCGTGCTGGGCATGGCCTCGCTGCAGATCATGCTCGACAAGGGCCAGCAGGAAGACTGGCTGGATTCCGGTTTCATCCGCGGCTGCCTGCTGGTGACCGTGAGTTCGCTGCTGACCCTGGTGTGGTGGGAGCTGCGGCATGCGCACCCCATCGTCAACCTGCGCCTGCTCAAGAGCAGCAATTTCGCCGTCGTGAACCTGCTCATGCTGGGCCTGGGCATTTCGGTGTTCGGCGTCATCGTGCTGATGCCGCAGTTCACGCAGACCCTGCTCGGCTATTCGGCCATGGACGCGGGCATCGTGCTGTCGCCGGCCGCGATCATGCTGATCGTGCTGATGCCGATGGCCGCGAAGCTGGCGTCCAGGGCCGAACCGCGCCTGCTCGTGAGCATCGGCTTCGCCATGTCGGGCATCGGCCTGCTGATCACCGCGCACTACACCTCGCTGGACATGAGCATGGGCCAGCTGATCCTGCTGCGCATGGCGCAGATGGCGGGCATGGCGCTGCTGATGGTGCCGCTCAACATGCTGGCCTACGTCGGCCTGCCGCCGACCGAAGGCGGCAACGCCTCGGCGCTGATCAACCTCACGCGCAACATCGGGGGCGGCATCGGCATCTCGCTCGCCGTCACCTGGCTGTCACGTGGCACGCAGGTGCATCAGGCGCATCTGGTCGATCGCGTCAGCGTGCTCGATCCGGCCTACCAGCAGAGCATGAGCGCGCTGTCGGGGCTCGATACCAGTGCGGCGCATGCGGTGATCGCCATGAACGTGCAGAAGCAGGCTGCGCTCATGAGCTATATCGACGATTACCGCACCTTCGCGGTGATCGCGCTCGTGGTTGCGCCCCTGATCTGGTTCGCGCGTCGCTCGGCGCGCGGTGCGGCGCCACCGCCCGAGGCGCACTGAGAGGCCGTTTTTCTTCGGCGCTGATGGTGCGCCGTGGAGTGGCTGAGGGCTTCCCCGCAAGCGGGCTGAGGACTTCCGCCGCAGCGAAATGAGCAGGCCACGACCAAGTGTGAGCGCTCGCTCATCCGGGGCGCCGAACGGCGTGGAAAAGCGGTCGTGAGTGGCGCACTGTTTGCTGGATCGGCTTGACTGGATCGCACCGATACCATCGGGCCAGCGCACAAGCTCCAAAGGATTGGGGCGATCCGACTCCTATCGACCACCAAACCACGGGGAGAGCGCGATGTACGGGATGTATATGACGCGGGTCACGTCCGCGAATTACGGCACTTGGTTGTTCCATCTGTGCGTCGTCAACATCGCGATGACCGCAGCGCTGACGCTGATCTATCACACCTACAACTATCTGTGGATCTTCCTGTTCAGTGGCGTGATGCTGTCGCTGCTCGAATACGTGATGGTCAAGAAAGGCGCGCGCACGAGCCGCATGTTCGTCTATGGCAAGCTCGTGAGCCCCTTGACCGACAGCTTCGTCAAGGGCGTGGCCGAAGGTCCCAGCCTGTGCGTGCCGGCGCTGTATGCGGCCGACCAGCTCGTGCAGGGGCATTACCTGATCGGCATTCTCGTGCCCTGCGCCATCCTGCTGCTATGGTCGCTGTACTGGGCGCTGGCCGAAGTGCGCGGTTTCAAGCAGCTCAAGTCCGACGAGAAGCCCATCATCAACCGGCGCTGGATCAACAAACCCGAGCCACTGTTTGTGATCGGCATCGTCAACCTGATCGTCGCGGTGTCGGTGGCGAGCATGAACGAGGCGGCACGTCCGCACGCGATCTATTTCATGATCATGTTCTTCGTGATCCTGCAGGTGTTCTTCATCGTCCACGCCTACTTCGGCGTGCGCCGCATCGACCGCTACGACCCCGAAACCAAGGTGTTCGCGCCGAGCACGCGGCGCTTCACGGTGATCGGCTACACCTTCGACTCGATCTTCGAGATGTCGGTGCTCAACACGCCGTACTACCTGATTCCGTACGCGCTGGGGCTCATCACGGTGCCCGCGCTGACGGGTTGAGGGTGGGCTGAGTCGAACCGCCTGCCCAAAAGAAAAGCCCCGCTCATGGCGGGGCTTTTCTTTTGGGCTCGATTCGCCTGAATGGCCTGCGTTCTTGCCTCAGCTGCGGCCGAAGCCCGAGAACAGCTTGGACAGCAGCGGGCCACGCTGCGAGGCCAGCTCGTGGCCGGTGGCGGTCAGGCGCACGCTGAGCGGGCCTTGCGCGCTCAAGCTACCGAGTTTTGCTTTCACGAGCAGGTCGAGCGCGTGCAGCAGCGCGTTGTCGTCCATGCGCGTGCGCTGCATCCAGATGGGGCGCAGAGCATCGAAGGCGATGTCGTCGGTCTTATGCTCGCTGCCGATATCGAGCAGCATCTGGGCGAGCAGCTTGCGCATTTCGCCGGCCGATGGCGTGTTGTCGATCTGCGCGACGGGCGGCGCGAGTTCGAGCAGGCGCGGAGAGGTCGGCGTCGCGCGCAGGTAGGCCTCGCCGTCGATGGTCAGCATCCAGTAGCGATCGATGCCGATGAGGCGCTGCTGCAGATAGCCGTCGCGCGCCAGCACGTCGATGCCCGTGCGCAGGTCGCTGACGCGGTGGCCCATCTCCTGCCAGTAGCGCGATAGCGTCATGCCGATCAGGCGGCTGCCGGCCTTGAGCTTGAGGTCGCGGTAGACGCCCAGGATGTCGTTGCGTAGCGACACTTCGCTGACCGTGCGCGGCTTGGGCGCTTCGGCCGCGACTGGCTCGGCGAGCGTGGCGGCGGGCGGCGGTGGAGCCGGTGCGGCGACGATCTCTTCTTCGGGTTCGGCGGCGGTTTCGGGCAGCGGCCGCGCCTCGATCAGGCGGCGGAAGCCGGCGACCGAGAAGCGCAGGTGCGGCGGCTCCAGACCGGGCGTCAACGCGATCCAGTCGTCTTCGAACAGTGTCTTGAGCGCCGGCGCGAGCTGCTCGGTGGAGCGGCCGGCGCCTTCCCAATGGCGATTGAGCAGCTGGGCCGGCAGACCCTGCTTGACGCTGACGCTGTGCGCGTCGAGCCAGTGCAGGATGTCGTCGCAATCGGCCGCGCCAGTGAGTTGCAGTCGTGACATGAAAACCTCGCGAGATTGAACGATCAGGACGAACAGCTCACGCAGATTTCGCGTGCGTCGGCCGGCGGCTCGGCGGCATAGGCCTCGAACTCGGGCTGTTCGTCGTAGGGGCGCTGCAGCACGTGGAACAGGCGGTCGAGCTCGCCGGTGTCACCGCGCTGCGCGTGCTCGATGGCCGTCTGCGCCAGGTGGTTGCGCAGCACGTATTTTGGATTGAGCGCATGCATCGCGGCGCGGCGTGCGTCGTCGTCGACACCTTCCTGGTTCAGGCGCGCGCGATAGTCGGGCAGCCAGGCGTCGAACGCGGCCTGGTCGACGATTTCGTCGCGCAATGCCGGCACGCCGTCGTCGCGCTTCACATCGGCCAGGTGGCGGAAGCTGCGCGTGAAATCGCTGTGGCCGGACTGCAGCAGATTGAGCCAGCGGTTGATCAGGTCGCGGTCGGACTCCTGCTCGTCGCGCAGGCCCAGCTTGCGCCTCCACAGCGACATCGCGGTATCGGTGTACGCGGAGGGGAAGCGGTTGAGGATGGCGTTGGCGGTGTCGACCGCGGCGTCCATGTCCGAGTCCAGCAGCGGCAGGATCGCCTGCGCCAGCCGCGAGCAGTTCCAGTGGCCGATCACGGGCTGGCGATCGTAGGCGTAGCGACCCTGCTCGTCGGAGTGATTGCAGATGTGCTGCGCGTCGAAGCCATCGAGGAAGCCATAGGGGCCGTAGTCGATGGTCAGGCCCAGCAGGCTCATGTTGTCGGTGTTCATGACGCCGTGGCAGAAGCCCACCGACTGCCATTGCGCCATCAGCCGCGCGGTGCGTTCCACCACCTCGGTGAGCCAGGCCGCGTAGCGCTGCGGAAAATCGCGCAGATGCGGGTAGTGCAGCTCGATGACGTGATCGGCCAGCGGGGCCAGCGCCTCGTTGTGCTGGCGGAAATGCAGCAGCTCGAAATGGCCGAAGCGCAGAAAGCTCGGCGCCACGCGACAGACCACGGCGGCGGTTTCCATCGTCTCGCGCATGACGCCGTCGGGGCTGCCGACCAGGGCCAGCGCGCGCGTGGTGGGCACGCCCAGCGCGTGCAGGGCTTCGCTGCACAGATATTCGCGAATGCTGGATCGCAGTACCGCGCGGCCGTCCGCGAAGCGCGAGAACGGTGTCTGTCCGGCGCCCTTGAGCTGCAGCTCGTAGCCGTGGCCATCGGCGCCGCGCACTTCGCCGATCAGCACCGCGCGACCGTCACCGAGTTGCGGCACCGGCACGCCGAACTGGTGCCCCGCGTAAGCCGTGGACAGGTA
>JALRLM010000071.1 GCA_023254435.1 Hydrocarboniphaga sp. | reverse complement strand
TGCACACCGCCACGCCGAGCAATGCGGCGCTGGGCAGCAGGATCAGCAGCGGGTTCACGCTGACCGGCAGTGCCAGGTAAGTCACCCACGGCAGCACGGCCAGCGGGATCAGGCTGGCCCTGGCGCGGTGATAGATGAACCCCGATTCGCGGCCCGCACCGAAGCGGCGGATGTCCCGGCGCACGAGGCCGTCCACCAGCCCGACGAAGGCGGCCATCAGGAACAGCGGCAGGGTCAGGCACAGCACCAGTAGCCGGACGAGGAAGACCAGCGTCGTGTAGGCCGCCGCGATCAGGTAGCGCTCCAGGTTCACGGAGACCAAGCCGATGTAGTAGCGGAAATCCTTGGTCGGGCGATGGCTGCCGGCGGCGGCCTGCGCCGAGGCGTCGCGTATCCAGTCCAGCAGGCCGCTCTTCACGAACAGCCAGTCGTAGCCCTGCTCGACCAGCCGGTGCGCGGTGCGGCCCGGCTCCTGCACCAACGCGCTGCGGGTGAAGTGAGTGGAGAGCTGATCCAGCTCGTAGTGCAGCATGCCCTGCGCGTGGCGCCAGCCCTGATCGGGCCAGAAGAAGTGCATGCCGACGCACGCGATCAGGATGCACAGCAGCAGCGCGCCGGACAGCACACCGAAGAAGCGGAACGGCAGCGTGACCAAGCTGGCGATCAGGCCTTGCTGTCGTTGCTGCTGGCGCTGGGCCGCGACGGCCGGATCGCTCATGCTTCGGCCTCTTCCGCGGCGGCCATCTGCTTGAAGTCGTCCAGCAGGTCGTCGGGCAGCGCCTTGTCCTGCAGGCCGGGGATGCCTTGGTTCTCCCACCAGTCTCCTGCCTCGACATAGTGCTGCCGCATGTAGCCGGCCAGCTCCTGCAGATCCTTCGGCATGGCTTCGTCGGGGTCGGGTGCCGGCAGCGGCATGCGGACTTTCCAGAGGTTGCCACCCTCGGTCAGCGCGAAGCACTGCCCCTTGGGCAGCGCCACCACATGCGCCGGCTCGATCAGCGGCACGCTGTTGCTGCTGATGCGGTCCTGGGTGTTGGACGTGAACGCGGTATTGCCGTGTGGGTCGGAGCTGTCGGTGGCGCCGCTCATCAGTGCCGTGGCGTACACCTCGACCTTGGGCAGTTGTCGCGTCAGCAGTTCGGCGGTGGCGGTCTCGCGCACGCGCAGCATGAACAGGTTGTTGAAGTTGCCGACCACCTGGCCGGCCTTGGCACGATTGCCGATGCGCGCCTCGATGTCGCTCAAGGTCTGCGTGTAGGCCGTCACCTGCACGCCGGCACCGCCGCCCTTGTTGACCATCGGAATGAACTCGTCGCCCATGAGTTCATTGAATTCGTCGGCGTGGACGTTGATCGGAATCTTGGCGCCCACCGCGGCGCCGGGCAGCCCGTCGTCGATGCCGAACTTGTAGATGTGGCCGGCGACCGAGACCAGGTCGCTGAACATCGAGTTGCCCACCGCTGCCGCGACCTCGGCGTCGGACAGCGCATCCAGCCCCACGTAGACCACCGCGCGTTTGCGGATGACCTGCATCCAGTCGAAGATCGGCCGCGGGTCGGACAGGTCGGAATAGTTCGGTGCAAGCAGTTGCGCGATCTTGCCGGTGGTGAGCTTCTCCAGCAGCGGCAGCAGCGAGGCGACGATCTTGTCGAAGTACGTCCGGTCGTAGCGCACGGCGCTGCGCAGGCCATCGAGCACCGGGTCATAGACGCGCACCTGGGACAGGTACTGTTCGAGGGCCACCACGCGCTTCTCGCGCCCGATCATGTTGCGCGGGATGTTCTTGTCGTTCAGCTTCGCTTCGAGCTGGACGATGACCTCCCAGGCCTTCGGCTCGTTCCTGGCGAAGTAGTGCTGGGCGTACTCGATGAACAGCGCGTCGATGTTGATGACGTGGCGCTGGATCAGCAGGTAGTCCGGCCGCTGCCCCAGCTCGACCAGGGCGCGCGCGATGATGTTGACGAAGCGCCAGGCGAATTCGCGGAACGCGGCGCTGTTGCCTTCGCCCGAGAGCTGTCCGGCGATGCGCGTGGCTACCTCGGAGATCCGCCCGAACCGGCCCACCGCGTTGTAGCGCGCCGAGATGTCCGGCCAGCCCAGATGAAACACGTAGAACTCGCCTTCGCGCCCGGCGCGCTTGGCCTCCACATACATGCGCTTCAACAGGTCCGCATCGCCCTTGGGGTCGAAGACGATCACCACCTCGTGCTCGCCGCGGACCTTGCGGCGGATGTCCTGGGTGATGAACAACTCGGCCAGCCGCGTCTTGCCCACGCGCGTGGTGCCCAGCACCAGGGTGTGGCCGACGCGCTCGCCCAGCGGCAGGGTGACGTCGACCTCGTGCGGTTCGATGCCATGCAGGCGCGGCATTCCGCCGACCGGCGGCAGCGGCCGCGCTGGGTTGAGCGGGCTGTCCCAGGCCAGCGCGCGCGCCAGCGTCGAGACGGGAAACGGCGCGAACTCAAGCCGCTCCTCCAGCCGCCGGGCGGCCCGGTAGATCGCCGTCGGCTCGACATAGCGGCGGAACTCCGGCCGGTAGGTCTGCATCAGCCGGTGCGTGTGCCGCTGCTCCCAGCGAAAGCCCCGGCCGACGAACAGCCGTTGCTGACTCACCGGCACGTCGCGGCTGGTCATCACGTAGCGCGGCAGGCGGCGGATGTTGCGGCGATAACGCAGGATCGCCCAGGCATCGCGCAGGCGAATCGTGCCGAAGGTCAGGAAGGCCAGCGCCGAGCCCAAGCCGAGCAGCGGGTTCAGCGCGAGCGACCACGGTGCCACCAGGCACAGAATCGCGGCGCCGGTGCAGACCGCCACGGTATGAAGCTCCACCGCTGGCCGCAGCAGAACCTCGACCGCATGCGGTTGGGCCATTTGCGCACCTACTGCTCGACGCCGGTGGACGTGATGAGCACCGGGTAGTGGCGCAGGCCCAGGCGCTGGGCCAGGTCGTCGCCGGAGGCCGGCGAGAGGGTCAGGCCAGGAGCCAGCCTGCGCAGCGCCGTCAGCGCGGCCATCGACTCCACGTTGACCACCAGGCCCACGGCCTGCAGCTCCCGCAGCGCCGCCTGCCGCCGCCGCAGCCAGGCGCGCGAACGCTCGTCGTCGCCGATCAGGAACAGCGCCGTCAGGCCCGGCGCCCGGATGACGCGGCGCTGCACCTCGCCCGGCGACAGTTGCGTCGAGCGCACCGGCAGCATGGCGGCTTCGGCGTCGGCCGCGTTGCCCACGCGAGGGGCCGGCATCGGGGTCGGCGGTGTGGCCTGGTCCGGCTGAGGATTCAGCGACTGGTAGTACGGCAGCGCGGAGTCGCCGCCGCGGTCTTCGACGACGATCAACGGCGCGGAGGCGGTCTGGGCGAAGACGGTGGTCGTGGACAGCAGCCCGATGGCGGCGATGTGGACGATGTGGTTCATGGCGTGGTGGCCTGGAGGGTTGGAACGGGAACGCCGGGGTCGAGCACGCGGGTCAGGTGCCGATGCACGCTGCGCCGGTAGCGCGCCGCGGGTGCCCCGCCGGCGGGCCGGTGGTAGCGGCCGATGGCAAGCAGCCAGTCCTCGCCCGGCGTGTGCTGTTCGCGCAGGATTTCCGCAGCGATGGCGAGGTTGCGGTACGGGTCCAGCAGCTCGCAAGGCTGCGTGTAGCGATGCGTGTGGTAGCCGAGATTGACCTGGCCGAGGCCGGCGTCGATGCGATTGGCCGGCGTGCTGGCGAGTGCCCGGCGTAGCCCCGCGCAGGCCTCCGCGCGGGTGGCATAGCGCTGTGGCGAGCCGGCGACGTTGAGCGTCCACGGCCAGGGGATCAGGCGCCCGCGCAGCATGGCGCCGCTCTCCTGCAAGGCCACCGCGTACAGCACCGCCGCCGGCACGTCTGCACGATGCGCCGCCAGTTGATAGGCCGGCGGCGGCACTTCCCGCGCGAGGGCGGCCAACGTCCAGCCGCCGGTGGCGAGCAGCAGCGCGGCGCTGGCGCAGCGGATGGTGACGCGGGATGGCCGACGCTCCCGGCCCGGAGTACCTATTGCCGCTGCCATTGGCCGTTCACCTCGCGCACCACGGCCGGCAGCTCGTCGGGCAGGCCGAGCGACAGCCAGCGCCCCGCATCGTGGTTGAGCGTGATGGTGCGGGCGCGCACCCTGGCCGGGTCGATGCCCGCCTGGGTGGCCCACTGCCGGATGCGCGCGTCGTCCTGACGGCTGCCGACCATGTAGAGATCGAAGGCCGTACCGGCCGCCTGCAACTGCTGCACGCGCTGCGCGCACGGTGCGCAGTCGGTCTTGACGAAGACCGCCAGGCGCCCGGAGCCGGTGTTGCCGGCACCCTGCGCCTTGGCGCCGGGCAGGCTCACGCGCGGCTGGCCGGGAAACAGGCGCTGCCACGCCGCGTCGTAGGCGCGCTGGTAGGCCAGCGTCTTGCCGACGCGCCGGGCCTCGGCCTGCACCTGCAACTCTGCGTAGCGCCTGCGCTCCTCCTCGCTGCGGGCCTCGATGCCCAGCGCCGTGAGCGGATCGAGCTGGGGCGAATAGACCCCGAGCGGCCCCTGCATCAGTTGCCGGTAACGCGCCCACTCCTCGGGCTGAAGCCCCCATTCCCGCGCCTGCCTCTCGTCGAGCGCGGCATCAGTGCCCGGCTGCACCTGGGCGGGCACCATGCGCGAGTTCGTCACCGGGGCCGGCTGGGCGGATGCGCCGAAAGCGGCGAACAGGACGACGGCAGCGAGCAACGACCGCAGGATCATGGCGACCTCCTACGGCACCGCGACGCGCTGCGTCTGGCCGTTCACCTGGAACACGCCCGCCTGCGCCTCGATGGACTGCAGTTGCCAGCCGCCCTCGGCATCGCCCTCGCGCAGCAGCCGGGCGCCCGCAAGCGAGGCCGCGGCGGTGGAGGTGATCGACAGAAAGCGCTCGCCTCCACGCAGCTCCACGCCGAGCACCCGGAACGGCGGCTCCGGCACCTTGGGCTTCGTCGCAACCGGAGCGCGCGGGCGAGCGGCGGATGCCACCTGCCGGGTCCTCTCCAGGCGGGTCTCGATTCCGTTCACGCGCGCCTGCAGCGTCTGCAGGTCGACGGCCAGGGCCCTCGTCTCGTCGGCCTCTTCGAGGCGCGCCATCCGCTCGTCCAGCGCCTGCCGCGCGGTGGCGAATTCTGCCTGGCTGATCGGCACCGGCCGGCGCTTGTCCGCATCGGCCTGTCGTTCGAGATCGGCCACGCGCAGGCCCAGCGCGTTGACCTGCGCATCCTGTGCGCTGCTCTGGGTCTGTTCGGTGAGCCGCGACAGGCCGACGCTGTTGATGAGTGCCACGGCACTGATGAGCAGCAGCCAGAAGGCCGCGGCGACCTTGAGCCAGCGCGTGCGGGAATTGCGCTCGGATGGCGCTTGGGGAAAGGTCATGGCTGCAGCTCCTCGGGCCGGTCGGCGTCCGGCACGGGCGTGGCGGTGCCGGGCGGGTTGGCGGAAAGGAAGGTGGGAGCACCGTGCCGGCTGAAGCAGACCTGGCGGGTCAAGTCATCGACCGACAGCTCCCAGGCGGGGCCGGCAAGGGTCAGCAAGGCATCGCGCAGCATCAGCGGGCCCAGGCGCAGGTGTGCGGCAGGCAGCGGCAGCGCGTAGAGCGTGGCGGCTTCGACCGCATCGCAGAGCCGGTAGCCCGAGCGCAGGAGCACATGGCGCATGGCATCGCCCACGCTGGCATCGAGCATGGGCGGAATCGAGACCTCCACCGCCTGCTGCAAGAGATCACGCTGCGCAGGTTCCGGCACCAGCTCGACCAGGGTGTAGCGGCCGTAGCGGGCCACCGGAACGAAACCCGGCTCCGGCGCGACGGCGGTTGGCGATGCGGCCGGCACCGCTGGCGCAGACGACGCGGCGGTCGTGGCGCAGCCGGCGGCCAACAGGCTGCCGGCCAGCAAGCCAGCGGCGAGGGCCAGGCGGTGAACAGCGCGGATGGATGGTTGCATGGAGGGCGCTTCCCTGGAACACGGAGCGCTCACCATCGCCGCCGCTTGGCCTGCGGGCAGCAAACAAAACGCACTGACGCCCGCCCGAATACATGGCTGGGCAGCGCCATGGACTGTCATACGCCCAAGAAAAACGGCCCCGAAGGGCCGTGGAAAGAAGCCGGCGACCCCGAGGGGCCACCGGCATGGGCACATGGATCAGACCGTGACAAGCTGCCGGGCCAGTGCGACCTCGACGGAATCACCATCCTGGTTCAGAACATCCAGGCCCGACTCGGGTACGTCTCCCGACGTGCTTTGCGAGACCATGATCTTCCTGGCCATCAACCCCAGGCAGGTCATCTGCGAGGAGTTGGCGTAGCCCAGGTAGATCACGCGCACCGGCTGCTTCTGGCCGATGCGCCATGAGCGCCGGGCGGCCTGCTGCAGCGAATACACGTTGTAGCCGGACTGGAGGAACACGATGGTCGGGAACTCCAGCAGGTCCAGGCCGGTTTTCACCAGCTCGGGATTGGTGATGAGCACGTCGATGCCACGGTCCAACTGCTCGGCGATCCAGTCCTCGCGGCGGGAGGCATCCACGCTCGCGCGCAGTACCGCAACCTTGAAGCCTTCCTGCTCCAGCAGCACCTTCAAACGCGACGTGGTATCGCGCGTGCCGGTGTAGACCGAATAGACCAGGGTCTTGCGACCTTCCGCCTTCTCTTGCTTGCAGATCTCGATCAGCTCGCGCTCCTTGGGCATCACCTCCAGCTCGTTGAACTGAGCCGGTACGAACGCCAAGGTGTTGCGCGTGCGCGGATGCACCACGGTTTCCGACCGGAAGCAGCAGTCCGGCCAGGCCAGCAGCACGTTGAGGACCACACCGAGCAGCGTCGTGTCGCGCTTCGCCAGGGCCTGCTTCAGCTCCTGGGTCAGGCGACCCGCCAGATCGCGGTAGGCCGCGGCTTGCGCCGTGTCCATCGCGACTTCGCGGAACTCCTCGTCGTAGGGCGGCAGCACGTTGCCACCGATGTCCTTCAACTTGAGGAAGACCGTGAACGGCAGGACGCAACGCAGTACGCCCTTGGGACCGAAACCCGGCGCCTTGACCGTGCGCACCGATACCTTGGTGCCCTTGGCCGTCTTGTGCGCCGTGCCGGTGCTCTCGGAGTAGATGTCCTTCAAGACACCGTGATCGCGCATGAACGCCATCGCGGCCGAGGTCATGCTGCCGCTCTTCGTCGGCCGGTAGCCGTCTTCGATCATCCGCCCCGGCAGGGCGCGGAACAGCAGGTGGAACAGGTCGTCGCCGTAGCCGCCCATCAGCGTGCCGGTGAGCAATAGCGTCTTGCGCGCCTTGGCCGCCAACACCCCCATGGCCTGGCCCTGTGCGGAGCCGCCGTTCTTGTACTCGTGCGCCTCGTCGGCGATGAGCAGGTCGAACGTGCCTTGGGGAAGCTGCCTCTTGATGAACTCGGACGGCTGGTAGCCGCCCTCGCCGAAGCCGAACTCCATGTTGGCCATCGCGCGTTCCATCCGGTGGGCTTGCCGGTCCGAGAAGACCAGCTCGCCGTTGCCATCCATCAGGTTGATGAACTCGTGGATGTTGTCCCCGAGCATCGACGCGAGGAAGGCGTCACCGAACTTCTGCATCAGCTTCTGCGCGGTGACTTCGCCAATGGTTGGAATGCGCTTCAGTGCCTTGAGCACGGTCGAGGACTGGTCGCTGGCGGACAGGCCTCTGGGACGGATCAACGACCACAGCGGTGCACGGCAGTGGCTGCACTTGCGGCGGGACTCCTCGGCTTCGAGCGCGACCGGGTTGATCGGCTCGCCGTCGAGGTCGGTGATGACATGCCCGCAATCCGGGCAGGCCCCCACGTCGCCGTGAGGCGTGCGCCGCCGAACGAAGACAGGCTTCCAGTGGAACCCCATCCGCATCCGCACGCGGCCCAGGACGAAGAACTCCTGGCCCTGGGCCGGCACGCCCAACTGCTCGCGCAGTTTCAGCAGCTTGACCAGCGTGTCCGGGCCATTGAGCACCCAGACCTTGGCACCGGCCACCGTCTCCTGGATTTCGCGCCGCCACTTGTAGACCAAGTGGGGTGGCGAGAGCACCAGGGTGCGGCGGTAGCCCTCGGCGTTGAGCACGGCGGCCGTGGCGATGCCGACGGTCGTCTTGCCGCAACCCATCTCGCCATTGACGATCGCGGCGCGTTCGCCGCGGTCTACCAGTAGCTCGGTGACGGCATGGACCACATCGGCTTGCGCCGGGAACAGCTTGCGCTTGAGCGTGGCGAGGATCAGTTGCCGATGCCCCCGCACCTGGCCGGTGTAGACCGGAGGATTGGCGCGGTTGAGCGAGTCGAGCAGCTCGTCGCCGAACTCGGACACGAAGTCCTGCAGGCTGAGCGTGAGGGGTGAAGCGGCCGCTTCGAGCAGGTAGCCCTGCACAGCGGTTTCGGGAACGGTTTCGAGATCGAGGGACATGGTGATGCTCCAAAGCAATGGGGCATGCACCTCCCCCACGGGGCGGTGACATGCCCCTGGGCGGGAAGAAAGAAGCGGCGCGAGGCCGCTGGATGCGGATCAGTATTCGCTGGGCAACAGCAGTGTGGTGACGCTGCGATCCCATTCGGTGATGATCCAGAGCTTCAGGTCGCGCGTGACCTGGTAGGACGAGAACAGACGATCCTCACCGGACTTCAGCGCGGCGTCGTTCTGCCGTCGATCGCTGTCGTCCAGGTCGCCCCAATCGCCATGAAGATGGCGGCGCAGGTACGGCGAGGGGTTGAGCCGGCCCTGTCGGACCAGCTCGTCGACGCCGGCGGTCATGACCACCTGCCCTGGCGAAAAGCGTGCTTGTGACGCGAGGTTGAGGACTGCGAGTGCCATGGTGGTTTCTCCTTCTGGAAGAAGGGGCCACGGCACCCCATCGGGGCAACGTGACCCCGGTGGGTGGATGAAAGCGACGGCGAACCGTCAGGGAACAGCGATCAGCGGATGGTCAGCACTTCGCCCCACGTAGGCGAGCCCAGCGTCAAGTCCCATGCACGAATGACCGGCACGAACTTGTCGGTGAGGATGCGCGTCTCGGCCACGGAGCCGTCGTCGCGTTCGGTGTATTCCGTCTGGAGGGTCTTCTCCTTGTGGGTATCACCTTTGACGACGAGCACGCGCCCGCTCTTGGACTTCACTACGCCAGAGATCGCGCCTGCGGCCAAGGCCAAGGCGAGATGCCAGTGCGACAAGGCCCGCGCGGGCGGACGCAGCGATTGCTGCGCGGCGCCCAGGTGCGTATCGAGCGCCGGCCAGAGACCTTGCAGCCGGCCGACTTCATCGGCGAACTGCTCGGGCTCCATCGTCACGCGATAGAAGTGCTCCGGCTCGGCCGGGCTGGCAGGGACGGTGTACGGCAGGAACGGCCATTCGAGCGGCAGCTCCTCGGCTTCGGCGTCGCCCTGTCCGATCTGCAGCAGCAGACCACGCACGGCCTTGACCGACTCCGACGCCTGGTCGCGCTGACGAATCCTGCGGCCGAAGATCACCACCTGCTTGAACTGCGTTTCCACCGCACGGTAGATGCGTAGGTCGGCGAAGTGGCGCGTCAGCCATCCGACCAGCTCGGGGTCGAGCACGTAGGACGGCACGATGAAGATCAGCACGCCGTCGTACTGCAGCAGCGGCAGCGCGCGCTGATAGAACAGCTTTTCCAGCCGCGCACGGCCCTGGCCCTGATAGCCGATGTTGCCGTTCACGTCCTTGCTCAGGTCGCCATACGGCGGGTTCAGCCACAGCAGCCCGAAGGACTGGCGCGAGATCAGTGTGTCCATCAGGTCACCGTGGATGCAGCGATCGACCAGTTGCCGTGCGTGGCGGGCACGCTCAGCGTCGTACTCGACGGCGAAGGCCTGGACCTGCTCGCGCCCGAGGGCGTGGGCGGCTTCGGCAATCGCCACGCCTTCGCCGGCGCAGGGATCGAGGATGGACATGGAGCCGGGAGACGGCGCCAGTGCGGACAAGGCCCGCTCCAGCGTCGGCTCGTCGGTGGGGAAGTAGCCGTTACGGATGAAATTGCGCGCCAGGCGCGGAAACATGAGTGCCATGGATTTCTCCTGATGATGGATGAGGGAAGGCGGGCACGCGCGGCGCGCATGCCCGTGGGGATGGCTCACGCCACACGCCGAAGCGGTGCGTTCGCGGCCAGTTCGTACTGCGTGGCGCCGAGGGTGCCGTTGCGGATCAGGTCGCCCAACGCCTTCGTCAGCGCCGGGACATCGAGGGCCAGCCGATGGCCTTCCAGCGGCCCGAGGGCCAAGGGAAGACCGGTCAGCATCCGCCGTGTCTGCAACAGCTCCAGCACGATGTCGCGCCAGTGGTCGAGCAGTGGCAGCGGGCAGGTGTCCTGCACCAGCGTCCACAGCCGGTCGAGCCGGTGAGCGGAATCCCTGGGCAGAAGCGCCAGCGCGCTGGCGTTGGCCTTGTCTGGCTTCACGCAGCGACGATCGAACAGCCACACATTCGTCAGCGAACCGAACAGCGTTCGCCGATAGGCACGGGTGATGCGCTTTTCCAGGTTCTCGACGTTGCCGACGAAGACCGGGATGGATGCGCCCTGCTCGGTGATGACGTGGAACTGATCCAGCCCCTGTTCATCCCGGCCGAGGGTCAGGCGGGCGAGGAACTCCTGAACGGCGGTGTCGCGCGCCCAGATCGAGAGAAAGACGAGATTGCCCTGCTCGTCACCGACGCAACCGTCGGCCATGAGGTCGGGGCATTCGTCGATGCGGTACAGCGGTTTCGCGGAAGAAGGTGCAGGCATGGTGATGTCCTCTTGAAAATGAAGGAGCAACCACAGCCCGCGGGGCCGTGCTCGCCCCGGTTGGGTGAAGAAAGATGCGTGCCGCTAGACAGCGCGTCCCGCGTGGAAGCGGTGAACCCGCTCGCGCCACTCGGAGCTTTGCATCGGCGCCATGTCGAGATAGCGCAGCGGGCACGAGTAGTAGTACGGATGCACGGACTCATCGAGGGACTTGTAGCCCCAATCGCCGCCCGAGCTTTCCAGCAGATGGCAGCCGATGTAGCAGACGGACTCACCGGCCGCGAGGCCCATGACGCCTGCCTGCCTGGCGGTGACGCGAACCACGGTCCACAGAACGTCGCCGTCCAGCGTGTGGTCGATGACTTCGCAGCAAGCGCGTTCGGACGCCTGCGGAGCGAGCAGCTCGCGGATCATCTGATCGCGCGTCTGACGAACGAAGGTCCAGCCCATGAGGGTCTCCTTGAAGAAAAGGCCGGAGCCCTCCCCGTCGGGGGAGAGCCCCGGCGGGTGGCGGTATGCCGCGCAAGGCGGCGGATGGATCAGGCAGCTTGGAGGTGCCAGTCCTGGGATAACGGAGCGAACTCGTAGCCCAGCTTGTCGAGACGGTCGCGCTGCTGGCGCAGCACACGACGATCCACGGTCGCATCGAGCTTCACGGTCTCGCCCAGGGGCCACAAGGCACCGAACAGCGCCGCGTCGTCTGCCTCGGCCGAGGCCGCAGCGGACACGGGAGCCGGTTCGCTGCCGAACGGCGTGGTATCGACCAGGGGATCGCGCGGACTGCGCGGCTTCGCCTTCGGCTTGGCCGGGGGCGTTGCCGGCACGGGCGCCTGCGCCTCCTCGTCGATCGGATCGACTTCCTGCGGACTCAGCCGGCGGGCTTCGTCGCGGCTCAGGGCGTCGATGTTGGACAGCGTCATCCCGCCCAGATGGGCGCGGATCTCGATGACCATGCGGCCGTTGGAGTTGTACGTGGAGGGACGAATCTCGACGATGACGAAATCACCGTCGTACTTGCCCTCGCGGTACTGATCGAGTTCGGCGTTCTTCACAACGAACTCGCCGATCGAGGTCGCCAGGCGGCCGACGTTGAAGTCGCCGTTCCTGCCGTGGATGGTCTTGATGGCCAGTTGGCCGGGAATGGTGATCATGAAGGTCTCCTGCGGACGAAGAGAAGACAAGGCCCCGGGGATGGGGCCTTACGGATCAGAACGACTCGGCAACGGCCAATGCGGGGGCATCGGCAGCGTCGTCGGCAGCATCGGCGACGGGCCTGGAAGGCTCCGGTGCCGAGGCTTGCTGCGCGGCGGGCGCGTCGGACGTCACAGGGACTTCCGGGTCGCGCTCGTCGGTCTCGGTCGGCTTGGGTTCGGCCTTGTAGACGAGCTTGCCGTCGACCTTGATCCAACTGACGAACAGCAGGCGGGCCTTGAGGCTCACCCCCTGTTCGCCGGCACGCTTGCCCTTGGAGTAGGTGAAGGTGTCGGTCCACAGGTCGCCCAAGCGGAAGCCGATCATCACCTTCTTCTCGGCGTCGACCGCCTGAATGCAGCGGCGCACCAGGTGCTGCGCTTCCGAACCCGATACGCGCGTGTCGAAACGCACATACGAGACGTCATCGCTGGGACCGTTCAGAGCCGCGATGTCGCAGGCCAGGAACGCATCGCCTTTCTTGGGCTTCACTTCGCGGATGCGATTGAGATACCCGAGGCCGGTGATGTGCAGATCGAAGTAGGATTTTTCGGTGGAAGTGGTCATGGTGAATCTCCTGGGAACAATGAGGCGGAGACACACCCGACCCAAGGCGGGGAAGGTGTGGAACCCCCGCGTGGGTTGATGGAACAGCTTGGAGGCATCGCCATCGAGAACCGATGGCCGTTCGCGCTTGGATGCCGGTGCGAACTGGAGTGATCAACGCGGTCGGAACCGCGTCGCAGCCTTGAAGATCGTGGCTGCCTGGGCATGTCGCTGACGGACGTCAGCGGAACATGGCCGGAAGCGTGGCGCCAGGACGGCGCGCAGGCGAGCGGCAATCGGCACTCGCGGCTGTCCGCATTGCCGGGAAGAAAGAGGCCCCCGGAGCGGGGGCCAGGGATGGGCGGTCAGTTGCCGCTGGGCGTGGAAGGAACCGCCTGCAGCGACAGGTGTGTCGCGGTGGCGGACACGTCGAGGTCGTCCTCGCTGCGCAGAATGCGCGCAAACACGCCCTCCTGCGGATCGAAGAACTCGCCGAAGTCGTCGCCACCGAACTCGGCGCGCGCCAGCTCCCACCAGTCATCGAACGCATCGACATCCGGGTTGCAGCCGGCGGCATAGGCGATGGTCTTCTGGCGACCATCGGGTCGGCGCTCGCCGCGCTCGGCCAGGAAGTACACGCCGTGATCCTTGACCAGGATGACGCGGCACTGATTCGCCACCGCTTCGGCGAGCACGGGCCGCAGCTCCGCGCCTTTGAATCGAACAGTCATGGGTGTGATCTCCA
>JALRLM010000563.1 GCA_023254435.1 Hydrocarboniphaga sp. | reverse complement strand
GCCAGCGCCGCCGCGATCGCTCCAGTAGGCCTCGGCGCGCTCGACGATCAGATCGTCGGCCCGACTGTGTCCCGACTGCTTGCGACCGCCCTTCATGTGATCCATGAAGCTGCCGAGCCGCGAGTTGATCAGCACATGCGACGCCCGCCGGCCGATACCTTCGGCAATGTCGTAGCTGCGCGCGCCGCGGCTTTCGGCACGCAGGCGGGCGACGTCGAATAGCCAGGAGTCGTGATACTCGCGCTCGCGAAACAGAAGATCCTCGGTGTAGAAACGCTCGAATTCATCGAGGAAGCGGCGCGTTTCCGGATGGCGCAGGTTGTAGGCGACGAAGCCGCATTCGGTATAGCTGCTGTCGCGCTGCAGACAGCCGACGAAGCAATCCTCGGGCACCCAGCTGTCGAGCATGGCCCGATCCACGGGCGCGAAGAAGCGCGTGTCGGCGTCGATCCAGATCAGAACGTCGGCATCGCAATGACGCGCGGCGTGAAAGATGGCAAAGCTCTTGTGCGAAAAGCGCACCGCGTCCCAGCGAAACAGACCCTTGCGCACGCGCTTGGGCAGCGGCACGCGCAGGCCCATGAAGGTCTTGCGCTTGAACGGCGGTCGCTTGCCGTGCGCGCGCGGGTTGTCGGCATGGCGCTGCTTGAACGCGACCAGCTGCGGACAGCAATCCAGCAGGTCCAGCGAATGCAGGCGAGCTTGCACCGGCGCCAGCTCAAAACCTTCGCGATAGAACAGCAGCGGCACTTCGGCGGGCCAGTGCTGCAGATAGGTTTCGGCCATGACGCGGCCATAGTTGTCGTAGCCGGCGGCGTGGCAAGTGGTGATCACGGCATAGCGGCGCGCACTCATACCCTGACCTCCTGGCTCAGGCCGAGCAGGCGCAGGGCATGACCCAGCACCTCGTCGACACCGATGCTGTCCATCGCGGCGGCGCAATGCGGGCAATCGTCGACGGCGATGCCGCAGGCATAGCCGGCATTACCGGTCAGGTTCACGTGGCCGTCGTAGCCCGTGGCGGCCGGCGAGGTCACGCCGCCGAACAACACGATCGCCGGCGTTCCCATCGCGGCGGCGCCATGATGCAGGCCGCCTTCGGCGCCGATGTAGAGACGCGCGGCGCCCAGACAGGCCAGGGCCTCGCGATAACTGCGCGTGCTCAGACGCTCGATGCGCTCGTCGAGCCTTGGCGCCTGCGGGTCGCTGAGCTGCACCACGCGGATGTGCTGCGAAAGCCGCAAGGCCAGTTCGTGATAACGCGGAACCGGCCACTGCTTGGCGCGTGCCGCCTCGGCCTTGATGCTGGGCTCCACGATCACGAAATCGCCGGCGCGACGCACGGCCTCGGCCAGTTCGAGCTCGTTCGGCTTGAGCACGATCGGCGCCGGCGTCGGCCGGTAGTCGCGGTAGCGATAACGCCCACTCAGCGCCAGCGAGCGCTTGACCTTGTAGCGGCGCGCACGCCAGTGCAGCAGCGGTGCGATCACGGGCTCGAGCAAGGGCATCAGCCATCGTCCGTATCGCGTCGCCGCGATGCCACGCAACTGTGCGTTCGCGGCATCGACCTGCATGGCGCGATAGTCGATATAGCCACGAGCGCCTGGATAATTGCGCACCCAGCTGACCGGGCGCCCGGCATCGAGATCGGCCTGCGTGGCGAGAAAGTCGAGACCGTAGTCGAGACCGGCCTGCTGCGGCGCCAGACGGCGGCCATCGCCGAGAGCCACGAGCCGCGAGGGATCGCGCTGCCGGGCGGCCCAGGCCTCGCCGAGCGCCATCATGTGATCGCCCAGGCCCATCAGGCCGCTCCGATCATGTTGCGCGCCGTGGCCGGCGCAAGGGTCTCCTCAGCCGGGCTCCTGTCCATCTGCATGGCCTGTTGCAGGGCGCTGCCGTAGATCACCAGTTCACCTTCGAAAGCAC
>JALRLM010000430.1 GCA_023254435.1 Hydrocarboniphaga sp. | reverse complement strand
AAAGCTGGCCGTCGTAGAGCAGAAGATTCGCGAGCTGCAGCAGATTCGCAAAGGTCTGACCGCGCTGGTAGCAGCCTGCCCGGGTCATGGCGCGCGATCTGAATGTCCCATCGTGAACGCTTTGAATCAGGAGTTTTCGTCATGAGCAGCTGCTGCAGCCATTCAAGCAAGCCGCAGAACGAAGGCTCTGCAAAGCCGGCACCTGCATCCGTCCCGATGGTGTTTCAACCCGAGGGCGTGCCAAAGAAACCCCAGTCTTGCTGCTCGAAAGATTCGTCTGCGATCGCTGTGCCCGATACGACGAAGCACCCGCACCATCACGATTCCGCCGGTCATCAATCGGCGGACGCTGCTGCTTCGGGTCAGGAGAAGGACCCGGTCTGCGGTATGTCCGTCAATCCGCAGACGGCGCGCTCACACACGCATGCCGGACACATCTACTACTTTTGCAGCCAGGGTTGTCAGACAAAATTTGCGGCGGAACCCGCCAAGTATCTGGAACCCGTAAAGGCAGCAGCGATCGAACCGTCCAAGGGGACGATCTACACCTGTCCAATGCACCCTGAGATTCGTCAGGACCATCCGGGAAGCTGCCCAAAGTGCGGTATGGCGCTGGAACCTGCCATGCCGAGCCTCGACGCGGACGACAATCCCGAGCTGCGCGATTTCACCCTTCGTTTCTGGTGGACGCTGCCGCTGTCGATGATCGTGATGGCGCTGGCCATGGTGGGCCACCGGCTGGGCTTGATGAGCATGGCCACACAGTCATGGGTCGAGCTGGTGCTGGCAACGCCGGTTGTGCTGTGGGCAGGCTGGCCCTTCCTCGAACGAGGGGTGCAGTCCATCGGTCACCGCAGTCCGAACATGTTCACGCTGATCGGACTGGGGGTGTCGTCGGCTTACGGCTACAGCATCGTCGCAACGATCGCGCCGGGTATCTTTCCTGCAGCTTTCGCCGCACACGGCCGTATCGGCGTCTACTTCGAGGCGGCGGCCGTCATCGTATCGCTGACCTTGCTGGGCCAGATTCTCGAACTGAAAGCACGCTCGCAGACCTCGGCTGCGATCCGCTCCCTGCTGGGGCTGGCGCCCAAGACCGCGCGACGACTGCGCGACGATGGCAGTGAAGAAGATGTGCCGCTCGATCAGGTCGGCATCGGTGATCGGTTGAGGGTAAGGCCAGGCGAAAAGGTGCCGATCGATGGCGTCGTGCTTGAAGGTGAAAGCCACGTCGATGAGTCCATGCTCACCGGCGAACCGGTGCCGGTCCATCGCAAGCCCGGCGACGCGGTCATCGGCGCCACGCTCAACGGCAATGGCAGCCTGATCATCCGGGCCGAGAAGGTCGGTGACGGCACGCTGCTATCGCAGATCGTGCAGATGGTTGCGCAAGCGCAGCGCACCAGGGCGCCGATGCAGCGCATGGCCGACGCGGTGAGCTTCTGGTTTGTGCTCGGCGTGATTGGCATCGCGCTGACGACGCTGCTGGTCTGGGGCGTGTTCGGTCCGGAACCCTCGTGGGTCTATGGCTTCATCAACGCTGTTGCCGTGCTGATCATCGCGTGCCCTTGCGCGCTGGGCCTTGCGACGCCGATGTCAATCATGGTCGCCACTGGGCGTGCGGCCAACTCCGGCGTGCTGTTTCGAGATGCGGCGGCCATCGAGACTCTGCGCCGGATCGATACGCTAATCGTCGACAAGACCGGCACGCTGACGCAAGGCGCCCCGGCGTTTCACAGCGTCCAGGCCGTTGAAGGCTTCACCGGCGACCAGCTGTTGCAGTTGGCGGCCAGTCTCGATCAAGGCAGCGAACATCCGCTTGCGGCGGCGATCGTCGCCGAGGCGCGAAAGAAGGGTATTGCCTTGTCGCCCGTGCATGGGTTCGAGTCGGTCACCGGCATCGGCGTGCGCGGCGTAGTGGACGGCCATGCGCTGGCGCTCGGCAACACGCTGCTGATGCAGGACAGCGGTGCCGATACGGCGTCGCTGACCACCGCTGCGGAGGCTTTGCGGAAGGACGGTGCCAGCGTGATGCTTCTGGCCGTCGAAGGCCGATTTGCGGGCCTGGTGGCGGTTTCCGATCCCATCAAGTCCTCTACACCGGAAGCCCTGCAAGCCTTGCGGGCTCTGGGCATTGAGGTGGTGATGGCCACCGGGGATGGCGTCACGACGGCGCGCGCGGTTGCGCAGCAGTTGGGTATCACCGAGTTCTATGGCGAAATTCGTCCTGAAGGCAAGGCCAAACTCGTGGCCGACTTCAAGGCAAAAGGGCGGCGTGTGGCGATGGCTGGCGACGGCATCAACGATGCTCCCGCTCTGGCTGGTGCCGACGTGGGCATCGCGATGGGCACTGGGACCGACGTCGCTATGAACAGTGCGCATGTCACGCTGGTGAAAGGTGACCTGTTGGGAATCGTGCGGGCGATTGACATCTCGCAAGCCACGGTTCGCAACATGAAACAGAACCTGGGTTTCGCGCTGCTCTATAACAGCCTGGGCGTACCGATCGCCGCTGGCCTGCTGTATCCGCTGTTCGGCATCCTGCTGTCACCGATGCTGGCGGCGCTGGCGATGAGCCTGAGTTCGGCGTCTGTGGTCGGTAATGCGCTGCGGCTGCGGCGGGCGCCCTCAACCACCAACGCACTTGGCGACCCGTTGGTCTTGGGCGGCGACCAAGTCAGCTGAAGTCCCGTTGCTGAACAGCCCTGCAAGGATCAATTAATTCTCGTACCTACAAGGTGGTCGCCCGAGCAGATAGGTCTACCATCTGGTTGACGGGACGGCTCTCGTCCTTTCTTTCCGAATAGCGGTCGACCAACTGCGTTGCATATGGCCGCATCAGTACGGTAACGCGGACCAGTTCTTCCATGACGTCGACGATCCGGTCGTAGTACGCAGACGGTTTCATGCGGCCGGCAGCGTCAAACTCCTCGAACGCCTTGGCAACGCTGGACTGATTCGGGATCGTGAACATCCTCATCCAGCGGCCCAGAAGGCGCAGCGTGTTCACGGCGTTGAAGGACTGCGAGCCGCCGGAGACCTGCATGACCGCCAGCGTCCGCCCCTGCGTCGGACGCATGCCGCCCATGTTCAGTGGCAGATGATCGATCTGAGCCTTCATCAGGCCGGTGATCTGGCCGTGGCGCTCGGGGCTGCACCAGACGTGACCTTCAGACCACATCGAAAGCTCGCGCAGTTCCTTGATGGCCGGATGGTCGTCACCCGGAACCTGATCCGGCAGTGGGAGATCGGAAGGGTCGAAGATGCGGGTTTCGGCGCCGAAGTAGCGCAGTAGCCGCGCCGCTTCTTCCGTTGCGTGGCGCGAGAAGGAACGCGTCCGCAGGGAGCCGTACAGCAGCAGGATTCGGGGCGGTGGATCGAGTGCCCCCAGCCCCGCCGCCGGGCGCTGATGGACGAACGCCGGGTCCAGCGCCGGTAGATGGTCCGGGGCCGGCAGCTCGCGAACGCGCGTCATGCCGGCTTCCCGGAGGCGATCCGCTGGCCGTGTTCATCCACAACGCGCTCGCCGTCTTCCTTCGTGAAGGCTCCGCGCTGCGCGAGCGGCAGCAGATCGAGCACGAATTCGGACGGACGGCACAGCCGCACGCTGACGGGCGAAACGACGATGGGCCGATTGATCAGAATCGGATGCTCCAGCATGGCGTCGAGCAACCGTTCTTCAGTTACGCCCGCATCTTCGAGCCCGAGCTCGGAAACCTGCTTCTCCTTGGCGCGCAACAGTTCGCGCGCCGTGATGCCCATGCGCGCCAGCAGCGATTCCAGCATGGCCCGGTTCGGCGGCGTTTTCAGGTATTCGATGACGTGCGGCTCGATGCCCGCATTGCGGATCATCGCCAGCGTATTGCGCGACGTGCCGCAGGCCGGGTTGTGGTAGATCACGATGTCGATGGTCATGGGATCAGGCAGCAGCGGTTTCGGAATAGCGGGTGCGCTTCAACCACAGCGCGACGTGGACCAGCGCCAGCAATACCGGCACCTCGACCAGCGGGCCGATCACGGTGGCGAAGGCGACCGGCGATGCGAGCCCGAACGCCGCGATGGCGACCGCGATTGCCAGCTCGAAGTTGTTGCTGGCGGCCGTGAAGGCGATAGCTGTAGTCCGCGGGTAGTCGGCTTGGATCATCCGTCCCATCGCGAAGCTGACGGCGAACATGATCAGGAAGTAGATCGCCAGCGGCACGGCGATGCGCAATGCGTCCAGTGGCAGCGCCACGAGCTGATCGCCCCTGAGGCTGAACATCGCCACGATCGTAAACAGCAGCGCGATCAGCGTCAGTGGCCCGATCTTCGGCAGGAAGCGCGACTCGTACCACGCTGCGCCCTTGGCCTTGAGCAGGATGCGACGCGTCAAAAAGCCCGCAAGGAAAGGGATCCCGAGATAGATCAGCACCGCCTTGGCGACGACCCAGAAGCCGACCTCAACGATCTGACCTTCCAGCCCGAACCACGGCGGCAGTACCGTCAGGAACAGCCATGCGTAGGCACTGAAGAAGACGATCTGGAAGATCGAGTTGAAGGCGACGAGCCCGGCCACGTACTGGCTGCTGCCACAGGCGAGCTGGTTCCATACCAGCACCATCGCGATGCAGCGCGCCAAGCCGATCAGGATCAGGCCGGTCATGTAGGCGGGCTGGTCGCGCAGGAATAGCACGGCGAGTCCGCACATCAGCAGCGGACCGATCACCCAGTTCTGGATCAGCGACAGCAGCAGGATGCGGCGATCCTTGAAGACCTCGGGCAGTTCCTCGTAACGCACCTTCGCCAGCGGCGGATACATCATCGCGATCAGGCCGATCGCAATTGGCAGGTTGGTCGAGCCGATGGATAGGCGGTCGAGCTGCTGCGGCAGTCCGCCGATCGTGGTCGCCAGCACGATACCGGCGCCCATCGCAAGGAAAATCCAGAGCGTCAGGTAGCGGTCGAGGAAGCCCAATCGGGCCGGTGCGGTTTCAACGATCATTCCTTGCCGATCTCCTTGATGCGATTCTGCAAGGCCAGCCGGTCGAGCTTGTCGAACGGCAGGCTGGCGAAGATTTCGATCCGGCGGCGCAGGACCATGAAGGTGTCGGCGAAGGCCCGGCGAATCTCTTCCGGCGTACCGGTCACCGCAGCCGGATCGGGCATGCCCCAGTGCGCCGTCATCGGCTGGCCGGGCCAGTAGGGGCACTGCTCGCCCGCGGCCTGATCACATACCGTGAACACGAAATCGAGCGGCGGCGCCCCCGGCTGCGCGAATTCATCCCAGCTCTTGCTGCGAAGGCCCGCCGTGTTGATGTGGCTGCGCTCCAGCAGTTCGATGGCGTGCGGATTCACTTCGCCCTTGGGATGGCTGCCGGCGCTGTAGCCGACGAACTTGCCGCTGCTGATGGCGAGGTTGTTGGTGGCGGCTTCGGCGAGGATCGACCGGGCGGAATTGCCGGTACAGAGGAACAGCACGTTGTAAGGACGGTGGCTCATAGGGTCTTGCTCATGAATGTCGAAGAGGACGGGCACAGACCGCTGAACTGCGGCGTGCCGGTGATGGATGGAGGCGCGTCGGCACGCGCCGTGATCCAGTAGCCGCGCTTTTCGAAATAGGCGCCGGCCGTCGTGGTCAGCAGGTACAGGGAGCGAATGCGGAGCTGCACTGCCAGAGCCTCGGCCGCCGCCGTCAGGCGACCGCCCAAGCCTCGATCTCGCGCGGCGTCCGCAACGACCAGCGAGCGCAGCAGGCCAACATCGCCGTACCGCTTGATGCCGACACTGCCGATGACCGCGGCGTTCAGCCGGGCGATCAGGAAGCCATCGAGCCGACCGGCATCAAGGTCTTCCGTGGGCAGCTTTGCGGCTTCGAGTAAACGGCAGAGCGCGCCGAAGTCGGGCGCCGTTGCCGGCTCGATGCGAATCTCAGCCACAACAGGCGCTCTGGACCTTGACCGGGATCGGACCGAGCTTCGGCGCGCAGCAGCCGCTGGCCTGCTCGGCCTTCACTGCGGGTGCGCCGAACACCGGAATGTCGCCCAGCGTGTGGAAGGTTTCCCATGCGATGCCCTGCGGGTCTTCGATCCAGTGCTTGTCGGACTTCGCGTAGCAGCAGGCAGCGCCCAGTTCCTCGACGGCGGCGATGTCGGCCTTCTGCGCCTGTTCGCGCAGCTGCGTCAGCTCCTCGTCCGAATCGACTTGGAAGCCGAGGTGATTGAGGCCCGCCTTGCCTTCGCGGGTCGAGATTGCGAAGTTGATGCGCGGATCGTCGAGCATCCACTTGGCGTAATCGGTCTTCGTGACGCTCGGCTCGGCACCGAACAGCTTCGAGTAGAAACCAACGCTCTGCGACAGGTCGGTCACCGAGACGTGGACGTGGAATCGCTTCATGGTCAGCACTCCTTGCAGGTCGCTGGGGTTGTGCGATCAGCCGGGACTGCGCTGCCCACGCAGCAGTTTTCAGTCAGGTACTCCAACAGCCCGTTCATGGCCTTGAAGTCCGGGGCGTAATAGATAAAGCGGCCTTCCTGCCGGGACTTGAGCAGGCCCGCATTGCTCAGCTCCTTGAGGTGGAAGGACAGCGTGTTCGGGGCCACGCCGAGGCGTTCGGCGATCTCGCCCGCGGGCATGCCGTCCGGCCCTTTCTGGACGAGCAAGCGGAACACGGACAGGCGGGAAGCTTGGGCCAGCGCGGCGAGGCGCGTGACGGCAGTATCGATCTTCATGCTTCGAAGACTATCGAAGCGACAATATCGTGTCAATCATCGTTGAATTGTCGAATCGATAGCGAAATAAGCGAATGTGCTTTCCGGCATCGTGATTCGCTTACAAAGAGTTTGTGCCGACGACCTTGAGCCGAGTCGGACCTTCAACCAGCAGCGAAGAGCGGAAACGATCCAGCGGGAAGCGGAAGGTGCCGCGGAAATTGATGCTGGCGTAACGGACCGGACTGATGTGGCGCAGCACATCGTCGTTAATGGTCACTCCGCGCGCGGCGATAGCCTTGATCGCCCCCTGCATCCTCTGCGCATTCCATGCGATGACTAGATTCGACAGGAAGGTGAGCGCCGCCGAGATGGCGACCAACTCGTCAGGTCGGCGCCCCCGATCATGTCGAACGGTGCCCAGATGGATCGCATGCTGAAGAGTGTGGACAGACTCACCGCGATTCAGGACACGATGAATCTCGCGACGGAAAACAGGGTTCGTGAAGTAGTCGCACAGGTAGATCGTGCGCAGCAACCGGCCTAGTTGCTTGGCAGCACGGTAAATGGGATCGCCTTGAGCTGCCGAGCCGAAGCGCTGCAGCGCTGTAACGGCGCTGACGGTTCCGTTGTTGATGGAGGCCAGAACGCGCACGAGGTCGTCCCAATGGGACCGAACGAAGTCGAGGTTCAAGGTCTGATCGACGACGCTCGAAATATTTTCCGGTACCGCCATATCGCGAGGCACCGTCAGCCGACGCTCTCTCAGGTTGCGCAGGCGGGGGCAAAGATCAAAGCCCAGTCCATGTGAGATCGCCATGCCGACATCAGTGTAGCCGTGCGTATCGACGGCCAGCCGCTTGAGATCGAATTCGGTTTGCCTGACGACGCCTTCGATCGCAACACCGACTTGGCGTTCGCCGAGCACGATGGGCTGGTGATGAATGATCGGCCAGCGGTCGGAGACGTGCGTATACATGCCGACGGAGGGCGTCTGGCGCCGCGGGTCGATTCGCGCGTTCCAGAGGTGGCGTGATGTGGTCAGGCTCATCATGTCGGACGACGCCGATTTGTCGTCACCGTAAAGCGCCATGATCGGCAGCTGCTTCATGTAGTTGACCAACTGCTGATTGGCGCGATCGATCGCGCTCTCGAACTCCAGCGACTTCATCGCACCGGACACGTCGGCCGTGCTCAGCTCGGTCATCATCAGAGAAATGCCCGAGGCCGTCATATCGGTGCCGTGCCCAACCAGACCGGCATACGACAACAACAGATCGCGATCGCTTCGCGGAAGACGGCCGAGCAGTTCCTTGGAGAAACGGACATGCACATCCATTTCCAGAAGCAGCTCCGGAAACTGGATCGTGCCGATTTCGTCGTCGATAAGATTGCGTGCAGCGATGACTTCTGGTGAATCAGGCTCGGCTTCGAGCCGATCGAGGCTGATGTCGTCGTCCTTGATGTCCAGCAGTCCTTCGGCCTGCGCTTTGGCGACGGCTTTGAGGCCTCGTTCGGCAGCTTTGATCAACGGATCAAGATAGCGATCCACATCCATCGGCAGGCGCAGCAGATCGTAATGCCGTTTCCGCTGGCGCTCCCAGGCTTCAGCAGGAATCAGCAGGTGATCGCGATCCCGATAGGTATCGCTGTAGTCCACCCAAACACTTCCACGTCGAAAGCCCTTGCGGAGTTCCAGAAGCGTCGACATTTCGAATGCGCGCAGGGCACGCTGCCGGTCTTTGTCGTCGATCAGCGACTTCCACGTCTCGGGGCATTGGTAGTCACCCTCGGGTAGCTCGGTCATCTGCTTGGAGTACAGATCGCGAAGCACTCCGAGGCCGCTCATGGCGCGGTCGTTTTCGACACCCTTGACGTCGAGCTGGCTCAGCCGGCGTAGCAAGGGGCGCACATTCTTCGCGCTGTCGGAGAGTTCCGAACGAACGGCGGCCGATCGAGTCGGGAATACCTGCACGCCAAAAGAGCCATGAATTTCGACGATCTTTTTGCGTACCGCCTCTGCGTCCAGCTCCTGATTGTTCGCCAAGTCGAAGATTTGGGTCAGCGCCTCCCGGAAGGTCATGACGGCCGCCGCATCCGCTTTCTTGACCTTCTCGTGCGCCCGACTCACGGTGTCCGATGCGACTTTGCCGCTGAGCTGGATGACCGTGTCGGTGGCTTGGCTGAGGCTGAGCTTCAGAAAGGAAATCAGCTGAAGCGCCTGTGTGACAGGAGCCAGGCGCTTGAACCGCGACGGGCTGCGGTGCTGCATTGAACGTGAAAAATCCTGCAGCCGCTCGGTCGGCACTCCCTGTAACTTGATCTTATTGACGCCCAGTTCCGTGAGAAAATCGATCTTCTCGAAAATGGCCTTGAGATTATTGGGCGAGCGGCGCTTCGGCGACTTCTGCAGCCATTCGAGAACGGTACGTCCGTCCTTGCGATTCGACAGCAGGGTGTCGGTCCACTGCTGACGTTGTTCTTCGGTTGTCTCGGCGCAGATCGCGACATAGATCGATTGCTCGGTGTCCTTGGAAGCCCGGACACAAATCTCGCGTAACGTCGATAACGCCGGGATGACCAGCTTTCGGTCGTGGAGCCAAATCGCTGCGATGGAGATCAGGCGATCGATAGAGCCGGTGCCCTGACTCGCGGCGCGGACTGCGGCGAGCAGCATCCGCTCCTGGCGCTTCGTGTGACTGCTGAGATCAAGCCATTTGAAGACCAGAGCCTGATGTTCAAGGCGGGTATTGTCGCGCTTACTGTACAGCGCGCGAATTGAAGCAATGGTCGGCGCCGGCAGTTTGAACTGGTCCGCCACAAACTTCAGGAGGGGACGAGGCAGGACCTTGAAGGTGTTCAAACCTCGACCGGACATCCGGACGAAGCCGAGCTGGAGTGCAATGGCAAGGCGGAACTTGGGCCGAACCTCGCCAGTGATCGTGGCCACATCACGCTTACTAAGCCGGAAGAACTGCTCCATTTCCGGATCGGAGAGTTCTTCGGGAAGTTCGCTGATACCTAGGAAGCGTTCCTTCCATTGCGCCATCTGAAGCTCCCCGGAAAAGTCCCTGGCCCGAGGCTAACACTGCGTCCTGTGCAACGGTTTACCGAACTGAAATACCATAAACCATTGATTTATCTTGATATTGTCGAAAAACGCCAGCTAAGTGTTTGATTTATAAGCATCTGCTAACGTGTGTTTTTCCGCCATGGGTCAGATGACCCCAGCGAGCGGGCCATCGATGACGCAAGCTGGGTCGAGAAGATCAAAGGGGTTCACCAGGCAAGTCACCAGACTTACGGCAGCCCTCGTGTGCATGCGGCGCTGACGCAATCGGGCGAAACCCTGGGGCGGCGCAAGGTCGAGCGCCTGATGCGCGAGCACGGCGTGCGCGCCTGCTCGTTCAAGCTCTACCGCCGCAGTCCTGGGACGGGTCGCTTCTTCGATAGCGTCGAGAGCAAGGCGCATAAGGTCGAAGTGCAGGCGACCGATCAGGTCTGGGTCGGCGACATCACCTACCTCAAGGTCAAGGATCAGTGGCGTTACCTGGCGACCGTGATGGACCGCCATTCACGACGTCTACTCGGCTGGGCCATCGGGACGGAGAAGTCTGCGGCCCTGACCTCGCGCGCCCTGGCCAATGCGCTGCGCGTACGCAAACCAAGCGGCACGCCGTTGTTTCACAGCGATCGTGGCGTCGAATTCATGGGCGACCGATTCAAAGACCGCCTGCTGCGCGCTGGCATCGAGCAATCGGTGAATCGGCCACGTCGCATGACCGACAACGCGCACATGGAAGCCTGGAACAAATCCATGAAATCCGACATGTATCACCGCCGGCGTTTCGATACCGATCGCGAGCTACGCAGCGCGGTGCGTGACTACATCGATTTCTACAACCACCGACGGTTACACTCAGCTCTCAATTACCAGTCACCCGTAGACTTCGAGCGCCAATGCGCCTAACCAAGGGGTGTCCACTTTTTCGTAGGAACTCCCTTCCTGGGCGTGGGTAGGGCTTGGGCTTCCAATGCCGATGACCGGGACTGGGTTCTGGGGTGTGGTCGACAGTAACAACGTAGAGTCACTGCCACTGGTCCATATAAAAATTCCACAGGCGAGGAAGAATTCCTGTCACCAACCAATATCGATCCGGACGGAATCTCATTGGTCTTTCCAGGACTGACGGCAGTCATTGGGGGAGTTGATAGCCACAGTCCGGGCGACACGATGGAAATCACCGTCGCACGTGGTGAAAAGGAGTCGCAGCCTGTGGAGTATGAGTGGCGGGAGGTGACCGTGTCTTGTCCTACTAACTATGGTCCGTTCGACTACACGCTGGCCGGCTGGTAATACTTTTACTATCCCGGCAAGACACATGAGCAAGCTATGGCTGAGCAGGGTTGCTTTTGATCGTTTAATGACTAGGAGGGCAGAACGATGAAAAGTGGGCCGAAGTTGAGTTGGAGATTGTGGCTTCTACCCCCTGCCGCATTGCTGCTGATCACTTACGGTACGTATTTTTTGATCACGGGCGAATCGATTCCAGCGGGAGGGGGCACTGGGATCCACGGTGGCTCCGGTCGACTCGGAGGATCCCTGTTAATACTGGAAGGCGCTGTCATTGGCCTTGTCTTCTACGTGATCTATCGGCGTATACGCCGATCGGGGCAGTCGGACGGGGAACCGCCCGGATAATGCCGGAGGCAGTCGTGGCGCGGCGGGGCTCCGTCAACGCGCCGTTCACCATCTACCTTGCACGCCGGATCATCTGCTGGCGGCTATTGCCGATGCGCATTGGAAAGCCCGGTTTTGACTGACGGAAATGTTGGCCCCCGGCAGGTCGGTCCCAGCTCGTGGTGTAGGGCGGCATGAGCCGCTGTCACTGCATCTTCCGGCGGCCTTCCCGCTCTCTGTCGAGCGCGGCATTGAGGCGGATGCGCTTGGCGCGTAAGTGCGTCTGCTGACCGTTAAATCGGGCCGAAACCGCAGGCTTCCAGCCGGAAAAGACCTTTGATGTCGCTCAAATCTGCTTCAGCCACGCTAGATGACGTGAGATCAGAGCATCCTTAGCTCGCGCTGATATAGCGGCGGCAGCGGGCCCAGTGCAGCGATGGCCTCGCGCGTCTTCCGCACCATGGCGGCATCGCCGCGCAGTAGCGCCAGCCGCAACTGCGCAAGCAGCCCCAGCGTGTAAAGCCGCTGCTTCTTGCCGAGCTTCTGTTCGATGACGGGCAGCGTCGCGTCGAGCAGGGCCTGTGCCTCGTCGCCGCGATGGAGCTGTGCCAGCGCTTCGGCCTGGTTGATCTGCGCGAGTAGCGTCGTCGGGCTGTTGGGGCCGGTGATCTTCAGCGACATGGCGCGAGCGCGTTCGAGCAGGGGCAAAGCCTCGCTTGCGCGGCCTTCGCGCACCAGCGTCTTGCCGAGGTTGCTGAGTGCGCCCGACAGCCAGGGTGATTCGCCGTACAGGCGCTCGCTACGCTGCACGTGATCGCGCTGCAGGCTTTCGGCTTTTGCGAGATCGCCCGTGCCGAAACAGGCGAGCGCCAGTGAGCCGAGCAGGGATTGGCCTTCGCGCGAATCCTGCCGGCCGGCGTCGCCCAGGCGCTGCCAGCCCTGCTGCAGCAGTTGCAGCGCTTCGGCGCCGCGGTCCTGGCGCGTCAACAGGCCGCCGAGCCTCGTGTAGGTGTTGACCGTGCTCAGGCCGGTGTCGCCGAACAGCTCGTGCATTTCGCCGAGCGCATTGCGCATCACTTCGATGGCGGCAGCATCGTCGCCAGCGTTTTCGAGCAGATCGGCCTGCAGTCCACGCGATTGCGTCAGCGGCTGGCGATAACGCGGCGAATGCGCGCTCCAGAACATCTGCGCTTGGGCCAGCAGGCGCGCTGATTCCGCGTGTTCACCGAGCTGGTACTGCTGCAAGGCGAGATTGAACTGCGCTTCGGCGCGCTCGCCGCCGTCGCTCAGTACCGGGTCGGCCAGATAGGCTTGCAGCAGCGTGGCCGAGCCCACCGGATCGCCGGTGGCGGCAAATAAATGTGCCAGCGTTTTCATGATCTCCAGGCGCGCGGCGGGTTCACCGTCGAACTGCTGCTGCAGGTCCTGCGCACTGCGCTGAAGCAGTTCGCGCGCCGACAGCGCATCGCCCTTGCGCTCGGCATCGGCGGACTGGCGAAACATCAGGCTCAGGTAGTCGCGCACCGCAGTGACGCGACGCGTTTCGTCGCGCGCCACGTCGCGTTCGCGCTGTGCGACGCGGGCCTGCCAGGCGACGCCGGCAATGCCGGCGAGCAGGCTGACGATCAGCGCGGCGCTCATCGCGGCCACCAGACGATGACGTCGCAGCAGCCGACGCAGCCGATAGCCGCGATCGCCACTGCGCGCCTGCACGGGCTCCAGCGTCAGATGACGCTGCAGGTCCTGCTGCAGCAAGCTCACGGTTTCGTAGCGCAGCGCCGGCTCGCGCCGCAGCGCCTTGAGCACGATGGCATCGAGATCGCCGCGCAGGCGCGATGGTGGCACCGGCGCTTCGGCTTGCTTCGCGGCGGCCAGGCTCGGGGCGGGCGGATCGCCTTCCAGGATGCGCCGTACCAGCGTGGGGACGGCCGAATCGGCGTTGCGCCAGGGGCTGGTGCCGGTCAGCAGCTCGAACAGCAGCAGGCCCAGGCCGTAGACGTCGGTGGCCAGGCTCACGGCTTCGCCTTCGAGCTGTTCGGGCGAGGCGTATTCGGGGGTCAGCAGGTTCTGCGTGCGCGCATTGGCGACGCCGGTGTCGAGCAGGCGCGCCACGCCGAAATCGAGCAGCTTTACGCGTCCACTGCGATCCACCAGCACGTTGCGCGGCTTGATGTCGCGATGCACCACGAGCCGCGAATGGGCGTAGCGCACGGCCTCGCAGACTTGCCCGAACAGCGCCAGCCGCTGTTCGACGTTGGCGTTCTGTGCCGTGCACCAGCGCACCAGGTCGTCGCCGTCGACGTATTCCATGACCATGTACGGGCGCGCGTCGGGCGCCACACCGCCGTCGAGCAGGCGCGCGATGCCCGGGTGCTGCAGCTGCGCGAGGATGCGGCGCTCGGCATGGAAGCGCTCCAGGTGCGCGATGGCCTCGGGGCTCACGAGCTTGATCGCCACCTGCTGCTCGAAAGCGCCATCGGCGCGCGCCGCCAGATAGACCTCGCCCATGCCGCCACGACCGAGCAGGCGCTCGACGCTCCAGGCGCCGATGCGCGTGCCGGTGGCGATCGAGGCCGTCGGTGCGGCGGTGGCACCCGAGACGCCGCGTTCGAGATAGTCGGGGGAATCGTCGAGTGCGCTCAGCATGGCGCGCACACGCTCGATGATGCGCGGCGCCGCGCCGCTGGCCTGTAGCGTGTCGTCACGTTGGGCGACAGGCAGGTCGAGCAGGTGGCTCAGCAAGGCCTGCACTTCGGCCCAGTCTTCGATCCGGTCCCGCGAATGGGGTGCGGCGTCGGGCGGCGAATCGGGTGATGTGGGCGGTGGGCTCATGCGGTGAGCATTCGTGGGCGGTCCTTGCCTATCAAACGAAGTCTTGCACCGAAAGCGGCCGTTTGCATGCGGGCTGGCCGAACAGGGAAGGTGACCTTGGCCATCGGCGGCGTTGAGCTGTGACTTCGTCATCGCGTCGGTGTGCTGCTGGCGCCGGCGGCGATTGGACGGCAGATGACCAAGCTCACTGTCATGGCGGCGCAGGATCTGGCGGCGAACAGCCAATTCGTCCTGAACGCCGGAGGTGCTGCAGAGCAGCGACGACACGGCCGAGGGCGTCCGCGCGTTCACGGAGCGGCGCAAGCCGAAGTTCAAGCTGCGGTGACGGCCCAAACCGGCTCTGGGATCATGTGTCCGACAATTACACTTGTCGGACACATGAAGCGGCAGTCTGTCGATTTATCCTCTCAATATCAATTGGATAAAATTTCCGGTTCTGAATGGAGGCCGTTCGCGCCGGCGATGATTTCGGTGCTCGCGGCGTCGTTCATGCGTCTCAATCCTGGCGGTTTGGCGGTTTGGAGGTTTGGCGGTTGGCATTGCATCGACTGCGACTGGCGTTTTGCGATTCGTCCATTTCGAGTCCGGCAATTCAACGAGCGGAACGATCGCGCCCGTATTGGTTCCATGCGGCCACTCGCCTTTTGCGGTAGTGCTGTCAATTGCCGATCTCGGATAGTGTTCGGCAAGGAGAAGACAGGCCGCTCAAGGAAAGCCGATGAATACCGAAAATCTCGATCACTCGTTCAACAGCGCCCGCCGTCATCGCCTGGCGGATCTGTTGTGTCGAAGCGCGGCTCGGATGCCGAAGAAGACCGCTCTCGTCTATGGCGAGCTGCGGCAGACGTTCGCCGAGCTTGATGAGGTGGTCAACCGCATGGCGAACGCGCTGGCAGATCGCGGCGTGAAGAAGGGGGATCACATCGCCCTGCTCTCCCATAATAGTCACGCATTCGTGGTGGTTCGCTTCGCGCTCGCTAGGCTCGGTGCGGTGATGGTGCCGATCAATTTCATGCTCAACGCTTCCGAGGTCGCCTACATTCTCGGCAATGCCGAAGCGAGTGGCCTGATCGTCGAAGATGCCTTGTCGGCGACTGCCGACGCCGCCATCGCCGAAGCCGGGCTCGATCTGAAGCTGAAAGGCGCCATTCGCGAGAAGATGCAGACCACACCTGGCGGCTGGGAATGCGCGCAGGACTGGATGCTGCATCGAAACGCGAGCGCGCCCGATGTCGACGTCGGTGACGACGAGCCGGTGCAGATGCTGTACACCAGCGGCACCGAGTCTCGACCCAAGGGCGCCTTGCTGTCGGCGCGTTGCCTGTACTCGCACTACACGAGCTGCATCATCGATGGCGAAATGAGCGCGGACGACGTCGAAGTGCATTCCTTGCCGCTGTATCACTGCGCACAGCTCGATTGCTTTCTGACACCTGATCTGTATCTGGGTGCGACCAGCATCGTGCTCGCCGCACCGGAAGCCGGCCAGCTACTGCGCACCATTGAGTCCGAGCGCGTCACCAAGCTGTTCTGTCCGCCGACGGTGTGGATTTCGCTGCTGCGCCATCCCGATTTCGACAAGACTGATCTGTCCTCGCTGAAGAAAGGCTACTACGGTGCGTCGATCATGCCCGTGGAAATCATCAAGGAACTCAGCGCGCGCATACCGGGTATCCGGCTGTTCAATTTTTATGGACAGACCGAGATGTCGCCCGTTGCGACCATCCTCAAGCCCGAAGACCAGATGCGCAAGCTCGGTTCGGCGGGCCGGCCTGCGATCAATGTCGAAACCTGCGTCGTCGACGAACACGATCGCCCGCTTCCGCCCGGCGTGGTCGGTGAGATCGTGCATCGTGGTCCGCACGTGACGCTCGGTTACTGGAAAAATGCAGAGAAGACCGCCGAAGCGTTCCGCAATGGCTGGTTTCACAGCGGCGATCTCGGCGTGATGGACGACGAGGGTTATCTCAGCGTCGTCGATCGCAAAAAGGACATGATCAAGACGGGCGGCGAGAATGTGGCGAGCCGTGAAGTCGAGGAGCTGATCTTCACGCATTCGGCGGTTTCGGAAGTCGCCGTATTCGGCGTGCCCCACCCGCGCTGGATCGAAGCGGTCATGGCGGTGGTCGTGCCTCGCCCCGGACATCAGCTCGATGCCAGCGAAGTGCTGGATTTCTGCCGGCAGCGCATGGCCGGATACAAGGCGCCCAAGCTCGTCGAAGTGATCGAGGCGCTGCCCAAGAATGCGAGCGGCAAGATACTCAAGCGCGAACTCCGTGAGCGCTTCGCCAGTCGTGGTACGGAACTATGATCGTGGTTCATCGACGCGATGGATTGGCCCCCGTTCGGTAGCCGAAAGCCCTGCCGGCAAGATGCTTCGACTGCATCAGCCGGGTAGCCCAAGGGCCCATCGCGTCAGGAGATCGAGAATCCCCGATAGCCGTCTTTCTCGACCTGGTCACAGATCTGCCGATACGGTCCCACGCCAAGATACGGCATGAAGACGCGCGGCTTGCCCGGTACGTTTGCGCCCATGTACCAGGTGTTTCCGCGCGGGAACAGTGTCGAGTTGGCGACCTCGTTGACGTGTGCGACCCAATGCTCCTGGGCTTCGGACTTCGCCTCGACGCGGCTCGCCTGCGTTTGCTGCATGTGGCCGAGCAGACGGCTGATCCATTCGACATGCTGCTCGATGGAGCAGAACATGTTGCTCAGCACCGAGGGGCTGCCCGGGCCGGTGATGGTGAACAGGTTCGGGAAGCCGGCGACCATCAAGCCCATCATGGTCTTGGGTCCTTCGGCCCAGACCTCCTTGAGCTTGACGCCGCCCTCCCCTTGTATGTCGATGGCCAGCAGCGGGCCGGTCATGGCGTCGTAGCCGGTCGCGAAGACCAGGCAGTCGAGTTCGACCCGTTCGTCGCCCATGCGAACCCCGGTGGCGGTGATTTCATCGATCGGTTTCTTCGCGATGTTCTTGAGCGAGACGTTGGAACGATTGAAAGTCTCGTAATAGTTAGTGTCGATGCACAGGCGGCGCGTGCCGACGAACTGGCCTTTCGGAATCAGCTGCTCCGCGACTTCCGGATCCTTGACCTTGCCGCGGATACGCTCGGCCATATAGTCCTGGGCCGTCTGGTTGGCCTTCTCGTCTATGAGCAGGTCGCCGAATGCCACCATCAGCGCGAACGGCAGGCCGTTGTCATACTTTTCGGCGTAAATCTCGCGACGCTTTTCGTCGCTGACATCGAACACCGATTCGGCGTAGGTCGGCGCCGGAATGCCGACCAGATGCATACGTGCATCGGCGCGCAGCGTTTCGTAGTTGCGCTTTACCTCCGCCACGTATTCCGG
>JALRLM010000283.1 GCA_023254435.1 Hydrocarboniphaga sp. | reverse complement strand
TCGCCATGACGGCGACGAACGACTCCATGAGCATCCCACCGTAGCCAATCATCTTGACTTGCGATTCCTTCTGCACCATGTCGCGCAGTGCGCCATAACGGTCGTAGTACTCGCCGCGACCTTCCACGCCGACGGTTTCGGCCAGCGTGATCTGCACGTCCTGGATGTTGGAGCGGCGCCACAGCGGCTCGAAGATCGAGTTGCCGAAGCGCAGCGCGATGAGGTTCTGCACCGTCTCCTTACCCAGGTAGTGATCGATGCGGAAGATCTGGCGTTCTTCGAAGATGCGGCTGACGGCGTCGTTGATCTCGTTGCTGGTCCTGCGGTCGCGGCCTAGCGGTTTTTCGAGCACCACGCGCGTCTGCGGCGTAACCAGCTGCCTGGTCGCCAGGTTGTTGCAGATCTGCGCGAACAGGCTGGCCGCCGTCGACAGGTAGAACACGCGCACGCGGTCCTGCGAGTGCTGGAGGCGGCGCGCCAGTTCGGCAAAATCCTCGGCGTTGGTGGCGTCCAGCTGCAGGTATTCGAGATGCGCGGTGAAGGCCGTCCAGGCCAGCTCGTCGAACTGTCCGCCCGGAATGAACCGGCGGCAGTGCTCGTTGACCAGGTTCAGGTATTCGTCGCGGCTCAGCGCCTGCCGGGCCACGCCGATGATGCGCCAGCCCTGGGTCTGCTTGCTGTCGCGAAAGCGGTTGTAGAGCGCGGGCAGCAGCTTGCGCATGGCCAGGTCGCCGGTGCAGCCGAAAAACACCAGGTCGAATTCCTGCAAGCCGGCTGCCTTCGTGTCCTGCATAATGCCTCCAGGTGAAATCGTTTCCACGGCGGGCAGTTTGCCGCCAAGCGCGACAAGACGCGAATCGCGCGAACGAGTTGCGATGCTGCAGGTCAGCTCAATAGATCCCGGGCCGGCGGATGCTGGCTCAGCTTTTGCCAGTCCCGAGCACGGACAGGGAGACGTCATGACTCAGACCGAACCGAACACCGGGCTACACCCGGTCGTCGCCGCCGTTACCCAGCGCATCCGGGCCCGCAGCGAGCCGCTGCGCAAAGCCTATCTGGCGCGCATGCACGCCGCGCGACAAAAGGGCACCGTGCGCTCGCACATGTCCTGTACCAATCTCGCCCACGCCTTCGCCGCCTTCGGCGAGCAGGACAAGCGGGTGCTGCGGCAGGCGCGCTGGCCCAGCATCGGCATCGTCTCGGCTTATAACGACATGCTGTCGGCGCATCAGCCGCTCGAACACTATCCGGCGCTGATCAAGCAGGCCGCGCGCGAATCGGGCGCGGTGGCGCAGTTCGCCGGTGGCGTGCCGGCGATGTGCGACGGGGTGACGCAGGGCGAGGCCGGCATGGAGCTGAGCCTGTTTTCGCGTGACGTCATCGCCATGGCCACGGGCGTGGCGCTGTCGCACAACACCTTCGATGCCGTGATCTGCCTGGGCGTCTGCGACAAGATCGTGCCGGGCCTGCTGATCGGCGCGCTGGCCTTTGGCCATCTGCCGGTGATCTTCGTGCCGGCCGGGCCGATGACCTCGGGCATCTCCAACGACGAGAAGGCCAAGATCCGCCAGCTGTTCGCGCAGGGCAAGGTCGATCGCGAGGCGTTGCTCGAATCCGAGGCCAAGTCCTATCACGGCCCCGGCACCTGCACGTTCTACGGCACCGCCAACTCCAACCAGATGCTCATGGAGATCATGGGCGTGCACCTGCCGGGCA